>JAYEHH010000001.1:0-28127 GCA_034716235.1 Patescibacteria group bacterium
TTTCTGGCTCCAAGCGAATGCTATGGCGATCCTGCCTCCCCTACCAGCTTGGGTTCGCCACGTCATCCGACGTGGCGCCATAGCGGATGCTATGGCGAGTCCCATTTCTGGCTCCGACATGGGTGCCAACTTATAAGATTATTCATTATATCTGCTACAGAAAATCGAATTTTTGTGGTAAGATAAATTTATTTATCAATAGCTATTAAAAAATGAAGAAAAAAGACTCACTGGAAATACTTGGAAACAAACAAACAAGAACAATTATTACAATTGCTGGAACGATTTTTGTTATAGGTATAATACTATATAAAGAAAAGGGAAATTTAAGTCCAATGTTAATGATGGGTGTAGCGTCTGTTATTGTATTAACTTGCATTTTTTCCTATATAGCTTTTTTAAAAAAGAGGAAAAAACACTTTAAACCCAAGATTAGTAACCTTCCTTAACCACCAACTTCTCATAGAGATTCATTCCTTCGTTAGAAAAATATACTCTTGCATTTTCAGTATGCCAAAAGTATTGACGTAACGGAATATAAATTTTAAATTTTTGGGTTTGTTCCATTATCCATTCGCCTAGAGTGATTTCCTTACCTTGTCTATTTAATTCTCCACGCTGAAAAACTAATTGATATAATTTTCTTTGATAGATTTTATTTTCAATAATTTTTTCAGAGAAATCTTTAAAACTTATTCGGTATATTCTTTTAACCTCTTCTGCTAATTTTTCTTTTCCACCATTAGCATCTGCAATTTTTGCTATTTCTATCTGAAGATCTTCTTGGCTGATAGAAATATTATTTTCTTTAGCTATAATTTTTATTACCTCCTCCTTAATCATTCTATCTAACAAATTTTTCTTAGCCACCGCTAAATATTGCTGACCAATTATAGAACCTAAATCGTAGTCCTCAACTTCAGAAATTACCCCTTGTAAACTATGATAGCGACGAATTATTTCCACTCTTTCGTTGTATTCATTGGCACTAACCCAATGTAAAAACCCAACTGTTGCTACGGGAAAGGGAATAACCTTCGCTGTCGTTTTTATTATCGTATTATTCCACCCTAACAAACAAACACCTCCAGCCATAATTACTAAAAGGAAGAAAACGAGACCTTTAAAAACCACAAACCATTTTATGGATTTATGTTTCTCTAATATTTGTTTTGATTTTTTCTTGATAGGTCCTGCCGATTTTTTTGTTTTTTTTCGGGAGATTCTGCTCCGATTGCTTGTTTTCGTTTGATGCTTTCTTTTTTTAGAGACCATATGATTTAAACTTAAAGTAACCTTTCTTCAAAAAAATAATTCCACCATTTTAATGGATTGGAAATTGTGCGCACGACTTCTTCATTAAGTCCTTCTTCTTTCTCTCCGGTATTTTTTTCTTTACTCTCTTGAAATCTCAAAATAACTACTTCCTCTCCCTCTTTTTTAACATTCAATTTTTCCCTAGCCTCTTTTTCAGAAAAATTTTGAGTTTGGAAATATTCTATTAACCCTTTTAGTTTTTGATTTCCCTGCTCAAGAGAAATCGCTTGGTCTTTTAATTTTTGAACTTCTTCTTGAATTTGACGCTTTTTATAAGTTTCTTTATAGAGCGCATACATCACCACCGCAAAAGAAACTAAACAAATAGCAAAAAAGAATTTAATCCAAATGCTTGAACTGTTTTTAGGAGATTTTTTCCAATTTTGAGCCACTTTGTTCATCCCTATATTTTAACTTGTTGATTTCACCCGCAAGTCTTTTTGGATCTTTTGCACAAAAACCTATTATTTTTCCTCCTCCCTTAATTTCAATAACTAGAGTCCCCATTCTAAAAAGTTTTTGAAATATTCCTTCTTTAAAAAATAAAACTTCTGTTATGTCACCTATAAGAGTTTCTACTATAACTCTTTTATTAAGGCTCTGCTGATTAATGTCAATAATTCTTTGATTTGTAACCACGACATTCCCTAAATGCCACACAATTAATTTATACAACAAGAAACCTAAATCTAATCCTCCCAAAACAAAAACAACAATCAGCTTCCAACTATTGTCGGGAAAGAAACAATAGAAACTCACTAATACGGCTAAGATTATAAAAAAACGGAGCAGAACACTCAAAAAAGTAACCCAATGTTTCCTGATAATCGTTAGTACTTTTTCGTCTTCACCTAATTGGAGAGAAAATAAAGCCATAAGGGATCTTTAAGATCTAAATAAAGGCACCAGCGTGAAAGCAATCATCCCCACCACCGCAATCAGGGATATAATTGTCCAGATGATTTTTATAGTTTTTCTTTTCATAAAAATATTATAGCATAAACTAGTAAAAAGTTGAAAGTTCGTAAAGTTCGTAAAGTTGAAAGTTCGTAAAGTTTCTGTCTTTGCAAAGCCTTATTTTTTCATAATCTCCAAATAGGCCTTAGCTGGGATAGTGACCTTACCCAATTTCCCCATTTTTTTCTTACCCTTTTTCTGTTTTTTCAAAAGCTTATCTTTTCGAGTTCTATCTCCCCCATAAAGTTTAGCTAGCACATCTTTTCTTAAAGCACTTAGAGTTTCTCTAGCAATAATGGTGCCTCCTACAGCCGCTTGAATAGCTACTGCAAAATTTTGCCTTTCCAGAGTATCCTTTAATTTTTTTACAATACCAAGACCAATTTTTCTAGCCTGGTCTTGCGGAACAATTCTAGACAACTCCTCCCTCATTTCATCTGCAAGTAAGATATCAAGTCTTACCAATTTAGATGCTCTGAACTCAAAAAACTCATAGCTTACCGAAGCATATCCTTGAGAAATGGTTTTGACCGCATCGTGCAAATTAGTAATCGCTTGTGATAATGGAATCTCATAACTTAGTACTGCTCGAGCTGGATTAAGATATGTTGTATTTTTATAAATGGCTCGGTTAGCAGCCAAATATTCCATAAGACTGCCAACATAAACCGTAGCCGTTATAACTTCTAATTTAACCCAGGGTTCTAATATGGTTTCAATAGTAGCAGCTTCCGGTAATTCTAGGGGGGAATTAATAATTGATTTTTTAGATTCATTTCTAAGCTTCACCTGAAACTGGACACTGGGAGCCGTAAAGACTAAGTCTTGATTAAATTCTCTTTTTAGTCTTTCTTGAATGATTTCTAAATGTAATAGACCAAGAAACCCTCCTCTGAAGCCTCGTCCTAATGCTTGAGAACTTTCGGGATAATAAACAAAAGCAGCATCATTTAAAGAAAGTTTATCCAAAGCATCTCTTAATTGCCCATAGTCTTCTCCGCTTTTTGGATAAAAACTGGCAAAAACCATTGGATTTACCTCTCGATAACCCTTTAAGGGCTTGATTTCTTCTCTGGATTCCCATAGAGCGAGTGTATCTCCTACCCGACATTCTTTTACATTCTTCAAGCCGGTAGCTAAATAGCCAATTTGTCCTGTGGATAATTTTTCCCGAGGAACTAATTGTGGATTAAATATTCCCAATTCTATTATCTCTGCTTCCTTTTCTGTCTTCAGAGTAAAAATTTTCTCTCCTTTCTTAAATTCCCCATCTACTAATTTCACATAAGCAACTACCCCTTTAAAAGAATCATAATGAGAATCAAAAATTAATGCTCTAGTAGGCTTTTGTAAATCTCCTTCAGGAGTGGGAATTTTAGCCACTATTATTTCTAAAATTTTAGCAACGCCTTCACCTGTTTTAGCCGAGACTTTAATAATATCTTCTCGCTTCCCCCCTACTAAATCCAAAATTGCATCTTCGGTTTGCTTAATATCGGCATTGGGAAGATCAATTTTATTAATAACTGGAATGATGGTTAAATCTTCTTCAATGGCTGAATAAAGATTAGCTAGGGTTTGCGCTTGAATTCCTTGAGCAGCATCTACTAATAAAATCGCTCCTTCTACCGCTGCTAAGCTACGAGAAACTTCATAATTAAAATCAACATGCCCTGGAGTATCTATTAAATTCAGTTCATAATCTTGCCCCTGTAAAGAGTATTTCATCTTTACGGGTTGTAGTTTAATAGTAATTCCTCTCTCCCTTTCCAAATCCATTTGGTCTAATGTTTGTTCTTTTAAATCTCTTTTCTGTAAAGTGTTTGTTAATTCTAACAATCGGTCACAAAGAGTAGACTTTCCATGGTCAATATGAGCGATGATGCAAAAATTACGAATATTTTTCTGATACATAGTAAAAATCAAAACAATATATTATTCCTAGCCCTCCTTTGTACAATAACGGATAGTGACAGTATAAAAAGTTTTAAAAACCTATAAAGTTATTAAAATTCTATTATTTTTTTACCAATTTTCCTAATAAATCTTTTACGGCACTAATTTCTTTAATCCCTAAGCACCAAGCTAAGACAAGAAAAATGGCTACGCCCCCTAATGAAGAAGCTATTGTCTGAATAAAAATTTTGAAGAAAGTATCGGTACCTATATTCAAGCCGGTAATGTATTTCATAATTTGAACAGCAACCCCCATTGCGATTGAAGCCAAGACAATCTTAGTAATTGTGGAAATAATTTTTTGGTCTTCAAAGCCCTTTAATTTAACATGTAAAATAACAAGCATTATTAATAAATTTAAAGTTTGAGAGATAGAAAAAGCTAGCGCTACTCCACCGATTCCCATCCCAATTGTTTTACCAAGAAAGAAGGCTAAGGTCACATTAATAACGGCAGCAATCAGGCCAGAGATAAAAGGAATCCAGGTATTGTGCAAAGCAAAAAATGCTCGTGACACTAGAGGCAGTAAACTTTGGAAAAATAAGCTTAAAGCAAGAAAGCCAAGAACTTGAAAGGTGAGTACTGTGTCCTGCCAGTCAAAATTTCCCGCACCCAAGACTAATCTTACTAACTGAGCCCTAAGTACTAAAACCATAACTGTTGCTGGTATTACAAAAAAAGAAATTCTCACAAAAGCTTTACTGAAAACATGCTTAAACTTTTTCATCTTTTTCTGGTTAAAAGAAAAAGCCAATATCGGAAAAACTGCTACGGCAAAAGGGGCCCCAAAAATAGTAAGCGGAATACCCGCTAGATTATTCGCTAAATTAAAAACTGCCAGAGAACCAGCCATTAATGTTGAAGCAACAATAGTAGCAAATAATAAATTGAATTGATTAACCATTAAGCTTAAGCTCCGAGGAATCATTAATTTCCCAATTTTTCTTATAGCTTTGTCTCGTAAATTAAACTTTAAACTAAATCGGAAGCCGGAAGAAAGAGCTCCCGGTAATTGAATCAGCATATGGCAAAAAGCTCCTAAAACTACCGCCCAAGCTAACCCATAAATACCAAGCTCGGGAACAAACACATATAAGCCTCCAATGATGCCTAAGTTATACATAATTGGAGCTAAAGCATAAATTAAAAATCTCTTGAAGGTGGTCAAAATCCCAGAAAAAACTCCCGAGATTGAAAGTAGAATTGGAGAAAAAAACATTATTCTAGTTAACTCTATAGTAGTTTGCAATTTTTCTGCCGTAAAACCTGGAACAATTATTTTCACTAAATAAGGAGCTAGAATTACACAGATTACAGAAACAACTAGAATTGAAATTAAGACTAAATTTAAAACATAGCTGGCCATTTTGAGAGCCTGTTTTTTATTTTTAGTAAGATATTGAGAAAACACCGGCACGAAAGCCGATGAAAGAGCTCCAAAGATAAGAATATTAAAAACTAAATCCGGCAAACGAAAGGCAGCGTAATACATATCTAAAGCTTCTCCAGCTCCAAAATGAGTAGCTAGGATACGGTCCCGAATCATTCCTAGCGCGCTAGAAACTAGACTCAAGCCTCCAATTAAAAAAGCCGCCGGAGTAAAATTCTGGATCGGACCGAATTTAAAAATAGAAGAAAATTTAAACATAGAAGAGAGAGTAAAAAGTTTATAAAGTGACTTGTCACCCCCGCGAAAGCGGGGGTCCCGAGCAAATTTAGGAAAGGCTAACTTGGTAAGGGGGAATGGAAGAAACCGCCAGCCAGAGGCCCGCCTAGACTCGGCGAGGCTGGCTGGTCACCTTTCAGGTGAGATTCCCGTTTGCCTCGCCGTGTCACAAAACTGTAATGGGTACATTAGTTAGCGAGCTTAAGCGGGCTGGAGTTTATCCCATACTTGATACGAGGCGGGAATGACTCACAACAAGGTACCACCTAGAAAATTGAAAATTACTTCATGAACCTCATATATTTATTTCTTCGTTACAATCAAAGCAAAGAATTTATCAGTGGTTAATTCTTCAGCAAGTTTCCAACCATCCTGATTAATATCTAGCTCAGGAGGATATTTATAAACATATTCATATCCATCTAAACCTGTCAGTTGCGATTCTAACTCAATATTCTCAGCTCCTGATTGCTTTTGTATCAATAAACTATAAGAGTCGGCTGGTTTTCTAACACTATCTAAATCAAGCCTAAAAGGCAAAAGATATTTATAAGAAACAGTTGCTGTTTCCCCGGGAGAAACATAAACCCAATTAGCGAAAACCGTTTTCTCGTTTTCTTCATAAATTCTGGTGGCTGAGTTCTCATCAATCTGATAACTTTCTTCCATTTTCTTAACCTGAAAATCATCCTTAAAATCTAACTTTTCATAGTCCAGAGGAGGATCAACAAATTCTCTAGTGAACCCAGAGGCAGAAATTAACTCACTGCCCTGAGGAACATACACTCTCATCCAATCACAATTAGTAGCATTATACCAATCATAATCCTTGTGACCTCCTTCATGTTTCCGCTTAATGGTTACCGTATCAACGACAGTACCATCTGTTTGGATTTCTACTTGATGATTAATTTTTTGTTTTATAGCTCCATCCGTCTTTAGCCCAGAGATATTGGTATTAATTACGCTAAGATAATCCTTGGTAGTATCTAAAACTTCTCCAGACCAGCCCATATCAGAAATTAATTTTTGAATATCATAATCAAAAGAATAAAGGATTAAACTTCTTTCTTTAAGAGCTTGAGAAAAGATTGACAAAATAGCTGGCCAATCTTCCGGTGGGGCTGAGAATACTTTATTAATAACCAAAGGTGTCATATCCGCTAAAATTTTCTTAGGCTTATTTTCTTCTTTATCATAGTCAACTTCTACTTGATACTGAACTTCATCCATAAAATTTTCATGATCAATCACTATATTCCCTTCAGAACCATACCCTTGAATTTTGATAGGACCAGTAATTTCCAAAAGTTCTTGGATAACTTTGGGTGTTAAAGATATTATTCCATCCACAGTTGGACCACCAGTTTTTTCATAAAACCAGCCTACTTTTTCAGCACTAGTGGGAAAATCTGGCCACCAATTAGCATCGTGCATAGACCAAGTAGCGCTCATTTTTTGAATAGGCTTGGGAGGTATTATTCTTTCTTTCAACTGCCCATCCGGGTTATAAATACCTTCCACTTTAATATTCTCCAATTTGCCTTGATTCATTTTAACAATTCCATAAGTACCAATAAATCCTCCGGTAGCTCTAGCTTCGTAATTATTTTGGAAAAGGATTAAATATTTTCTCCCACCATTTTGACCTAATATTTCCAGAAATACATTAGTATATTTAGAAAACTCATCTAAACCATCCACTGCTTCAGGTAAAGATTGTTGTAAAGTCAGAATTTTTTCTTTTTCTTCTTTGGGAAAATCATTTAAATCTATGCCTTCTGCTGACTGACTGGCCTGCTGGATATACTTTTTGGCACTTTTTAATTTGGCATCCAAAAGAACCACCATATCGGTTAATGATATTTCTGATTCTTGTTTTGTGCTACTTGAATCAATAAGTAAATTATTTTTTAAATCTTCCCGATGATCAACAATAAGCGACATAGCTTGAGCCAATTCTCCTCCTGCCAGTGAAATATTTTCTCCCACTTGGGCTAACTTTCTACCCGATTCTACTTTAGATATTCCTGGAACAAATTGTAAAATTTTAGCCGGGCTACCTCCAACTTCATCTAATTTTTTACGAGCTTCTAGAAAATTTTCATAAGCTAACTCAAAATTCCTGCCAGCTCTTTTTACATTAGCTTGTTCTATGGAGGCTTGAGCCTCCTTAAGGTTCCCATACCCAGCCACTCCAAATTCTTCAATTGAATCTTTCTCTCGCATGCCATTCAGCACAATGAGTGATACTGGAATAATCAATAAAACCAAGGCTACCATTGAAGAATAAGCAAGCGCCCTTTTAAATTTAGGGCTAAAAGCCTCTTTAATAACTGCTTTAAATGCTATTAGCTTAAGTGTTGTCTTATCTCTTAAGCTGCCTTCTGGTTTTGGCTTTCTTGCTGAATGTTTTCTGTTTTCAAAAGATTGTTTTGGATAATAACCATGGTAATCTGAGGCTACCTCTTGAGGTTTAACAGCACTTAAAATTCTTGCTTGTTCTTCTCGTTGCATTAGTCCTGATTCTCGTTCTTGTTCTTTTTCTTGCTCTAATTGCAAAATCAATTTCTGCTTTTCTTTTAACTCTTGCCCGCGTTTGAATTTTAGTAACCGTTTCTGCTCTTCTTCCAATAGCAATGTCCGCTCTTTTGCTTCTTGAGATTCTTGATTTTGCTTTTCTTCTAATTCTAATTCTAACTTCTGCGCACATACTAATTGCTCTTTTAATTTTTGTTCTCTTTTAAGCCCTAAAATTTTTGCCTGCTCTGCTTGTTGCGCAATCCTTACTTTTTCTTCTTGCTCTAATTGCAAAATTATTTTTTGCTTTTCTTCTTTTTCTTGCTCCTCTAATTTTTCTTGCTCCTCTAATTTTTCTTGCTCACGCTTTAATTCAATGGCCCGTACTCTTTCCTCCTCCGCTCTCAGTTCCGCTTTACGTCTTTGCTCTTGTTCCTTTTTAATCTGTAGTTCTTGCTTAATCTTGGCTATTAACGCCTGCTTCTCTTTTAATTTCCGCTCTAGCTTTAATAGTATTTTTTCTTGCTGTTTTTGGATTACTTCTTTTTGGTCTTCGTCTAAAAATTCTTCCTTATTAAGAACTTTCATTTGTTGCTCGTAGGTTTCATAGGAAGAAACTTCCCTATCGGAATCCGAATTCTGAGTTCCCTTAAAAAGTTTTTTTGCTTTTTGAAGGCTAGCTTTTATTGATGGTTTTTCTGTTTTTATTTTTTTTATTTTTTTTGCAGGAGAAATTGTAGAAACAGATGTTACCTGAATAGGTTCAGAATCTACAAAAGAAGTTGTAGAAGCAGACACAGGAATAGATTTAGAAGTAGCTTTAGGAACAGATATCGGCACAGATTTAAGCCCTGTTTCTCCAACTTCTCCTGCCCTGCCATAACGAGCATTTCTCACAATATTTCTAACTCCCGCCGAGAAAGAAGATGCTATTGGTTCGGTATTGTTCGACTTAAACCTTCTTTTGGTCCTATTGGCTCGGCGAAGATTAACCACTTTGTTCTCTTCAAAATATTCCGGATTTTCATCTTCCGAAGAACTAAAGCTCTTAATCCTAAGATTACTTATTTCCTGTCTTTTACTGGTTCTTGGGCCAAAATTAAAAACACTACTCTTCTTGCTATTTCTGAAAAAGAAAGGCTTAAATAGTCCACCCCTAAAGTCTTCATCAGTTTTTACATTATACTTTTTGGCAAAAACATTTCTATTTGCTGATTGTATGCCAGCTATCGAGACATCATTATCGCCTGTACTAATAGAATCTACCGTTCTTCTCCTCGGCTGTATTTGATTTGTTTTTTTTGAAAAAATATTTTTCATCTCCTTTAATTTTTCAAAATCCTATTATAGATTTCTAAAGTTTGTTGAGCCATTTTCTGCCAACTAAACAGCTCAATCCTCTTGTAACCTTCTTCAACCAAGTCCCTCTTCAGGCTTGAATTTTCCAAAATTCTTAAAATTTTATTGGTAATATCTCTAACATCTTTAGGGTTAAAATAGCTAGCAGCTCTAGCTAAAATTTCAGGGAGACTGGTCGCCTTTGAACAAACAACCGGAACTCCCATTGTCATTGCTTCTAGTGGAGGTAGACCAAAACCTTCATAAAGACTAGGGAAAACAAAGATTTCTGCATTTCTATAAATTTCTTGCAAGGTTTTTTCTTCTCTAATCAATCCTGGGAAAATAACATTTTTTATACCTTTACGTTTCGTAAAACTTTTTAATCTTTTGTAGAAATAATCGTCTCCTCCCACCAAAACTAAGGACAATTTTCGCCATTGTTTATCTCTTTTTATTTTCTCAAAAGCTAAAACAAGGCTTTCTAAATTTTTATGGGGATAAGCTGCTCCTATATATAAAAGATAAGGCTTGTTTATCCCATATTGTCCTAGCTGTAATTTTGTCACAACCGACTTTCTTTTACTCTTTAATCTTAATGCATTTTTGTCATTCTCACAACCTTCATAGATTACTTTGATTTTTAATTTTGTCTGAGGAAAATGTTTGATAATATCCTGTTTGGTAAAATTAGAAACAGCAATAATTGCTTGAGAAGATGTTACTGCTTTCTTAAATATGGTTTTATATCCAATCTTCTTTAAATTATATTTTAAAGGACCCAAAGTAGTGGCTTTAATGGTTGGATGCTC
This sequence comes from Patescibacteria group bacterium, assembly GCA_034716235.1. Classification (GTDB taxonomy): domain Bacteria; phylum Patescibacteriota; class Minisyncoccia; order CAIUEV01; family JAHKAQ01; genus M55B174. Next base: position 10,567 of record JAYEHH010000001.1, read on the forward strand.
CATTAAAATTAAATCATGAATTGTTACCATAAATGGCCCTCGATAAAATAAAGGAATATTAAAATGAGGAAAATGCATTAAGTCAATTTTCCTCTTATTTAAAATTAATGGCATGGCTATTTGCTCTTTGAGAGAATACCAGGGAACATCCGCTTTTTGTTTTATAAAATTAGACTTTCGAGGAAGATATTCATCAAAATTTTGCTCTCTTAAATACACAAGATAGCGATTTTTATCATCTAGTTCCTCTAGATATTTTAAAAGCATTGTAGTGTATTTCCCCAAACCTCTTGACTCCGCTCCATAAAAACGAGCATCAATTCCAATAGTTTTCATGATAAGAATTAGCTATTGTGGACAGACCACTAAAAAATTATATTGAGCCGGCGGTCGGAATCGAACCCACGACCTACTGCTTACAAAGCAGTTGCTCTACCACTGAGCTACACCGGCTAAAATAAACCTAGCTTGTTTTTCGAATAAACATGATTAAAGTACCTAAACAAAGTTTAACTTTAAATTTTTTATAAATCAATGTACAGAAAATTTTGAATTTATAAAATATTTAAAAGGTTATAAGTTAGAAATTATGAGTTATAAATAGAGAATTATCTTTTTTCCCTGTCATTCCCGCCCCGTATCAAGTACGGGATAAACTCCAGCCCGCCTAAGCTCGCTAACTAATGTACCCATTACAGTTTTGTGACACGGCGAGGCAAACGGGAATCTCACCTGAAAGGTGACCAGCCAGCCTCGCCGAGCCTAGGCGGGCCTCTGGCTGGCGGTTCCTTCCTTTTCCCCTCCTTGCCAAATTAACTTTTCCTAAATTTGCTCGGGACCCCCGCTTCCGCGGGGGTGACATGTTGTCGCAAAGCCTGCGAAGCTCCCATAACCTTATTATAAACCTCCAACAGCTGATTCGTACAATTTTCAATATCTACCCTGATTGATAGTTCAGTCGCATTGTTGCGTAACTTTAAAAGAAATTTATGGTCATCTAGCAAACTAGCTATTGCCTCGAAAAAACTATTTTCATCGGCAGAAACTATTAAACCATTCTTCTTATCCTTGATAAAGTCACCAATTACTTCCGTATTCACAGACACCACTGCTAACCCAGCAACCATAGCTTCTACAGTACTTAATCCTTGGGTTTCTGACAAGGAGGGTTGGAGAAAAATGTCAGCAACTTTATAATAATTTGGAGTTTCTTGATATGGCACTTTACCTGTCAAAATAATTCTTTGAGGGTATTGCTTCTTTAATTTACTAAATTTGCTTTTTCCCTCCCCTCCTCCTACCACTAAAAATTTAGTTAAAGGATATTTATTAAAAATCTGAGGAATAATTTTTACCAAAAGATCTAAATTTTTTTCCTCTTCTAACCTACCTAGAAAAAGAAGTACTTTTTCACTCGCTAAAATGCCTAGTTTTCTTCTGATTTTTGTTCCTTCAGCATTTTTAAATCTAACGGTATTAATCCCTGACGGCATAACATGGATTGAGCTTTTTATGCCCTCACTAATAAGTTCCTCTTTTATTCCCTTAGTTGGAGCAATGATTGCCTCACAACGGTTGGCAAAGGAAGTCCTTTTATTAAGTAACAACCTAGCCATAATTTTAGCAGGGAAGAAAGGAACATAATGAGTATAATGTTCAAATTTAGTATGAGCAGTAAAAACTAAAGGCTTTTTAAATTTCTTAGCATATCTTAAAGCTTCCCCTCCTAGCCAAAAAGGATGATGAGCATGGAAGACATCGGGATTGATTTGTTTAATTAGTCTAGTTATTTTTGGTGCCGGTATTATAGCTACTGGGAATTTAGTTTTAAGGTTAGTTTGAATACTGGGATAACGAATAATTCTCTCACCATCTTTATTTTTTTTAGCACCTTTCTTAAAAAAGGGTGCAAAAATATAAACCCGATGTCCTCTTTTCTCAAGCTCTAAACGAAAACTTTCAATAGAAGATCCGACACCAGAAATATAAGGTAAATAATTGTTAGTAAAATAAACTATTTTCATAAACTATAAATTTTCTTCCTTAATCTTATCTTTAAAAGCGTCCGCAAAAGCGATTACTCGGTCTCCATACCAAGTAAAATTTTCCCAGTTACTTCCTGCTAAATAAATATTAGCTGCTTTACGCTCCGCCTTTTCATCACCTTCTGTTACCCCGGGAACTTTGGCCAATTTAAGTCCCATGGCCACTAGGGCATGTCGCAAATTCCAAGGGTTGGCATGCTCAATATTAATTGTTTTTTCAATACTTTTTTTATAGCCCATCCAAGTAGAAGGCATAAATTGAGCTGGCCCCATAGCTCCACCCCAACCACTACAATTTCCCTCACTGTCCCGATAGCAAGGTTTTCTAGATACTGGTTTTTCGTCTGGATCATAACCTAAATCTTCACAAATTTTTTCAAATCTATCTCTTTGGGCTGGATGCATGTCTACTTTGTAAGTACCGCCACCAACATTAACCCCCATATTAGATTCTACCTTTAAAACTCCTAAGAGAAATTCTACCCTGGTACCAGTTTTTTTAGAGGCATATCTGGCAGTATACAAAGCTTCCTTAAAATCTATGGGAGAGCCTAAACTTTGCAAGGCGGTTAATTCTCCATAAATACGATCAACTACTACTTCATTTTGTTCAAGAAGTTCCCTAAATTGTGATTCTTCTCCTCTGGTTTTTTGTAAAAGGTTATCTCGATGTTGTTTTTTATTTTCCAGATACATTTTCTGCTGTTTCTGCATTATCTTCAAGGCTGTTTGATTTTCTTTATTTTTTTCAAGTTTTTCTTTTTGGACCAATAATATTGATCTACGACCCTTAATCTCATTATAAATTTCTTGAATATTACTCGAGGTTTTATTCAATGAATTTAATTCTTGCAAATAGCTAGCTAGGTCATCAGCAGAAAGAAGAACTTCTACCATAGATTGCCCAGATAATCGATTAATTTCTCTTATGTATTCTGAAAGAATGGCCCTCTTGGCATCCAATTCTTTTTCTTTTTCATTTATTTGTTGCACTTTAATATCAATTTCAGCTTGAACTTTATCAATTGCAGATTGAGCCTTTTGAATAGCTTGCTCAGTGTTAGTCACCTCTTCATTAAGCTCCCCAATAACTTCTTCGAGCGTTTCTGCTTTTTGGGTTAAGGCATCAGTCTTGGATTGATATTTTGTTACCTTGCTCTCCGCTTTTTCTAATTCTATTTTTTTCTGTTTAATTTTTTCTGCCTGTTCTGCTTCTGTTGCTTCTTCTTGATTTCCCGTTGTTGCTGTTCCTATATTTTCGGTAACAGCCAAACTCTCGTTCATAAATGTTCCCGATAACCAAAGACATAATCCCAAAAAAAATATTAGAGATAATCTAAAAGAACTTTTTTGAAATTTAAACATTTCTTTTTAAGCTTAAAATTTTCCATACAATTTAAAGATAGAAAATTTCTCTCAGAAAAACGTCAGGTACTAAATCTACCTTTTGCTTCTAGTTACAGAAACTTTAATGTAAAAAGTTAGTTATTTTAAACTAAATATTTTGAGTTTCTATTTTTCTTCTTTTTTAGGCTTAGTTTCTTCTTCCATATCAGCTTTATCTGTTTGAGATTTTTCTTCAGTATCTTTACTTGTATCTTCTGTGTCCTTGCTTTCTTTTCCTTCTTCGGCAATTTCTTTTTCATCTTTATCTTCAACCCCTTCAACTTGAGACACATCTCCCTCAACGCTTTCGTCTAATTCTTCTAATTCTTTTTCTGATCTAGGCTTAGAAACTTTAGCAATTATATCTTCAGGGCTATTAAATACTTCAACTTTATCAGAAATATCTAAATCCTTAATATAAATTATATCGTCAAAAGTTTTAAGGATACTGACATCTACTACAATTTTTTCAGGTAAATCAACGGGCAAACACTTAACAAAAATTTCTTCTATATTCCTCACTAAGGTCCCGCCCATATCTCTTACTGCCGCAGATGTTCCTTCAAAATATAACGGAATCTCCGTTTCAATCTGTTTTTTCATATCAATTTCGTAAAGATCAATATGGATTAATTTGCCACTCAATTTATCCCATTGTAACTCCTGGACAATAACATTCTTTGTTTTCTTTTCCTCTTTTACAGTAAGAGGAATAACAGTAGCTTTACCAGCAACTTCTTTGATGAGTTCTGCCTGTTCTTTATTGAAATAAAGAGCCAATGGACTAATTTTATTGCCATAAACTATTCCAGGAACAGAACCACCTGCTCTTAATTCAGTTAGCTTGTTCGTTTCTAAATTTCTTTTTTCAGCAATGATTTTAAAGTTTGTAATCATTTTTTATTAAGATTAACATAGCCTTTCTCCTCAATATACTCATGCATATCTATTACATCATCTACCGTAATAGTGTCATTTGACTTGAGCATACCTAAATCTTCTTTACTTATATCGGTAAGCATGCCAACTGTCATAACTCCAGAATTACTTAAGGAGATACTAGATATTACCGAAATTTTACAATTAGGGCAAGTAATATGAATTAAAACGGAATCTCCCTTATTCTCAATAATACTAGCTTCAGCCTTATTAAATTTATGAGAACAATTCGGACAAGTTTCCGGAATTTGGAATAATGAATTTTTCGCTTTATTAAAATTCATAGAAATAAAACTTACTGCTCATATTTCAAGATAATGATGAAACTTAAAGTCATTGCCCTAAAAGCATAGTAACACTCGCAAAAATAGCGTCAAGAAACCTGTATTAAGCTCTAATTAATTTTCTTGCTGGTATTTTTTAACCTAATCATTTAAATAACCTTCTAACTTTCTACTGGTAGTATCAATATTAAAAACTATTCCTAATAAAAACATACTTGTTAATAAGGCACTGCCTCCATAAGAAACAAGGGGAAGAGGTAGCCCCGTTATAGGTACCAAGCCAATATTCATACCTATATTTACCATAAATTGAACAAAAAGCATCCCCATGGTTCCGATAACAATGAACCTACCAAAATTATCAATACTATTGCAGGCAATTTTATAAATCTTCAGGAATAAGAGGGAAAATCCTATTATCAAAATAATCGCTCCAATAAAACCTAACTCTTCTCCAATAACCGAGTAGATGAAATCAGTATGGGCCTCAGGTAAAAAATGTAGCTGAGATTGAGAACCATATCCCAACCCCTTGCCATGAATGCCCCCTGAACCTATCGCCGTGATTGATTGAATAATATGGTACCCACTACCAGCTGGATCAGCTCCTGGATTCAAAAAGGTAGTTACTCTCGCCTTTTGATAAGGTTTCAAAAAAATAAGCCAACTCAATAAAGAAATTACCAAAGCAACTCCCAATAAGACAATGGCCTGTCTTCTTTTAATCCCCCAAATTAGAAGGAGAATCAACCAAACACTCACGATGACCGCAGCTGAGCCAAGATCTGGTTGAGCCAAGGCTAAAACAACTGGCACAAAACAATAAGCACCAGAGATGATGAGATGACGCAGTCTTTTATCGTCTGGTTTAATTTTAGAAAAATATTTAGCCAGGATTAAAATGGTAGCCATTTTAATCAGCTCCACTGGTTGCAAATGGTAGGTTGAAGCACCTAACCATCCGACAGTTCCATGTTTCTCCTCTCCTAAAAATAGAACAATAACCATGAGTAATAACCCCAAAAGATACATTACTCCGGCATAATTCTTCCAAATTCCATAATTCATCCGACTAGTTATCCAAAAGATAATGAGCGCTAGAGTTACAAAAAGAACTTGCCTTTTAAAATTATTGAAACCAGGATTTTCAAAAGAAACACTGTAAATTGTTAAAAGCCCAATCCCAATAATAAACAGGATATTAATAAATAATTTAATATCAAAAGAGAATATCTTATTAAGTTTTTCCATCGCTAAATTAAAATGAGTTCAAATTAGACTAGACTAATATACTCTTTACTTAGAGTAAAGATTTTTGAGATCAAAGACATTACTCTGAGCTTTAATTTCAACCAGCTGAGCTTGCCCTTCAAATGCCTCTGGCCAGAAAAATCGAAAATCTCTCACTTCTCCTGATTTTACCGAATTCAAATTGGCCTTACTTACAGCAAGAACTTTTCCACTTTTATCTTTTACCACCGCATCAATATCCACAGTTAAAAAATCATAGCTACTGCGATTAGCTACTTGGAGATTAACTTCAAAAAAATTACCGGCAACTTTTTTATACCCAAAAGATTTATTTAATATCTCTAGCTTTGGTCTTTCTTCTTTTGTAAATTCTTGCCATTCTCCACTTTGAATATAGACCTTGGCTTTATCGGGAAAAGCTTGGCATTCTATGCCTGTTTCAATAAGATAACGAGTTTCATTGGGTAAAAGATAAATTTTTCCTTCTCGACGACCAACTTTTTCTTCTCCGCTATAAAGAGCTACTTCGTAAGCTACTTCTCCAAAACCAAACTGACCATTGATGTTGGTAACTTCTAGAGCCACATCGAATCGTTCTTTATATTCAATTACAGAAACAGACCCTAATTGCAAATTTTTTAGTTCAGGGCCATTGAGACATTGCTGGGGACAAGAGCCACCGCAATCTATTCCTTTTTCCATCCCATTTTGCCTACCGTCATGACAAGAAGGACCAAAAAAAACTTTATAGACAAGATAGCAACTGCCGATAGCAACTGCCAAATAAATGGAGGTGATGATAATCTGTTTTGTTTTTCTTTTCATGATATTTAACTTTATGCACTTTATAAACTTTATAGCTTTATGAACTTTCTAACGTTATGAACGTTATGAACTTTATGAACTTTATGAACTTTATGAACTTTATGAACTTTACGAACTTTACGAACTTTACGAACTTTCTAACTCCATTATACCTGTCTCTTCAAATAAATAAAAGCCCATAATCTTGGCAATGACCTACTCTTGCATACCTAAAGTATGCTACCATCGGCGTAGACAAGCTTAACTTCTGAGTTCGGAATGGGATCAGGTGTAGCCTTGTCACTTGAATTACCAAGATTATGGGCTCTATTCTAAAAATTACTGATAACCGGAGGCAAGAAAAAAAAGATTGTACTTAAAAAGAAAATCAGTCCGAAAATGGCACCTACCAGTTTTAACCCTTCTTTTAATTGGTTCTCAGGTTTAATCATGCAAGAAAGATAACTAAAAAAAACATCTATGTCAACCTTTTTTCTAAAAATAAATCTTTATTTTATTTCCAATAATTAGTTAGCAATGCCATCTCTTTAAACTAGGAAGAAAATTCTCAGCCATGCCCCTGGCCTGTCTTTCTGTCATTTTCATCTTGTCAGCCATAACAACTGCTACTCTATTTATCATTTGTTCTATGGTGATATCAGGATCCACAAATTTTCCTTCTTGAAAACAAAAATGACAATATTCTTTACTTCTATTTTTGTTAGGGAAAATACCGTAATCTTTGATTCTTTTCATTGGCATACCACAACTTTGACAAATCTTAATTTCCATTTGGCTTTTAAATATTTTTTATTTGAGTTTTCGTTTTCTATTCCAAACTTGTTTGTAGTTTACTTACTTTGTATAATTTCAGCAAGGCTTTAGTACTAAGCAAAAAATTTTAAGTACTTCATCTATTTGTTGAATTTAAATTAAGTGCTAAATAAAGTTAAGTGTTGCATAAGATGAGCTACCTATTGGACAGAGAAGCTAAAAAATGATAGAGTATAATTTAAAAATTAGTTCTTTAACTTAAAAAAGAGAAAGAGGAGGAGAAAATGTTAACAAAACTAGGATTTGCGGAACTGATTAAGGTTGGTGGGATAAAGAAACATGGCAATGGAGGGTTTGCCGTATTATTCACAAGCCAAGGGGAAAAGCCCAAGCATGAGTCCTGGGTATGTTTTTCTAGATCATACTTGAAACACGGGAAACTGGACAGAGAAGGATTTCAATGGTGGGGATCCTTTAGATCTCCGGGATGGTTCAAGGATGCAACTCCCGGAATACCCCTTTTCTTAATTATATCCGAACTAACAGATGTTTTAGAAGAAAAATTAAAAAACATCTTTTAGAGAAACAATAAAAACAACGGCTATCCAAACTTAATTTTGAATAGCCGTTTTAAATTTGAGAAGAAAACAAATTTTTAAAAAATTATATTTCCTTCTAGTAAATGCCCCTTTATTTTTTTCTCCTTGCTATTCTTCCTCCATGTTTTAACTACTGCTGCTACAATCATGAGCACCATTGTAGCAACTGCAATTAAGAATAGCGCCTTAGCCATCCATTCTCCCATAATTTTGTCCTCCTTTTAAATTGTTTGAAAGTACTAATTGATAAATATAATTCTGGGTAACAAGGGGCGGAGAGGGGGAGATTCGCCCCGCATGCGCGGGGCGCCACGTCGGATGACGTGGCGAACTCTATTCCTTGGCGGAGAGGGGGAGATTCGAACTCCCGGTACCAATAAAGGCACAACACCTTAGCAGGGTGCCCCTTTCAGCCACTCAGGCACCTCTCCTGCTTACGCAACAACTAACTATTAACTTTAACTCATAATTATAAATTAGGGAGGCTTCTTCATTTCATTCCTCGCCTGCCTGCCGGTAGGCAGGCAAAGACAATCACTTTACAAACCTTATGAACTTTATGAACTTTTAACTCTACAAGTATTTCTGCCTCTTCTTATTTTTCTTCATCTCCTCAACAATTTTCTTTACATCCTGAGATCTTCCTTTGGGACAAACTAGCAAAGCATCTTTGGTATCAACAATAATCATATCATCTACCCCTATTGTGGCCACTACTTTACCTGGATAAGAATATATTAAACTTTGAGTCGTGTCCAAACCAACCCAATCTCCTTTGAAAACATTACCATTCTCATCTTTTTCTAAGGTTGCTTTTTTATGCAACACATTCCAATCACCAATGTCGCTCCATCCAAATTCTCCTTTAATAATTAAGATATCTTTAGGACTCATTTTTTCCGTTACTGCATAGTCAATCATAACTCTAGGAATCTTTGAATAACGTTGAGCAATTTCTTTAGTATTCCCCTTCTGCTTTAATAGTTCAATAACTTTCGCCAATGGAGAATAAACTTCCGGAGCATATTTTTTAAAAGCTTGCAGAAAAAATTTAGGCGTCCACATATAAAAATTACCGTGCCAGAGATAATTACCGCTCTTAATATATTCTTTGGCTTTTTTATAAATCGGTTTTTCCTTATGCCCTAAAAATTCATAAACTTCAATACCAGCTTGATTGCTAATTCTTTCCCCAATCTTCGTATAGCCTAAAGCCGTAGAGGGAGTTTCGGGAACTATTCCCACATCAACTAATTTCCCAGTTTTACGAATCTTTTCTTCTGCCACTTTAAGCACTTCTAGAAATTTAGTTACGTTTCCAATGTAATGGTCGGAAGGGATAAAAACCATTGGTTCGTTAGGCTCAATTAAACTCATAAAACCAGCCACATATCCCATAGCTGCCGCCGTATCTCTTCTTTCGGGTTCTACGATAATATTTTTCTTAGGAAAATCAGGTAAAATTTTCTTAATGTTACCGAGACATTGAGGAGTGGTAGAAATAAATATTTTATGCCCTGGATAAGTTCCAGTAAAACGGTTAAGGGTAGTTTCTAACAAAGTTTCCTTTCCTATAACGGCAGTAAATTGTTTAGACTTTTCAGAACGACTCATTGGCCATAGTCTAGTTCCGCTACCACCTGCAAGAATAATTATATTCATAGTAAGTTTTACTAATGTTTAAATTCAATAATTCAAAAATAACATACTAGAAGAATTTTGGATAGTTAAAATAGTAAAATGACTTAATGACCTAATGACTTGATAAACTCTATGAGCTTGGTAAGCTTTATGAGCTTAATAACTTTACGAACTTTATAACTTTATAAACTTTTAACTCCATGCTATCCGTCGGTATTGTTGGATTACCCAACATTGGAAAATCTACTCTATTTAAGGCTCTCACTCAGAATCCCGTTGATATTAATAACTACCCTTTTTGCACCATTGATCCTAATGTTGGAATCGTTCCAGTTGAAGACCAAAGACTTAAAAAATTGTCTGAAATTTTTACCTCTAAAAAAACAATTCCCGCAGTTATTGAATTTATTGATATTGCTGGCCTAGTAAAAGGTGCCCATAAAGGAGAAGGTTTAGGTAATAAATTTTTAGCCAATATTCGAGATGCGGATCTTATTTGTCATGTTGTTAGATGTTTTCAGCAAGAATCAGTTGAGCATGTTCAAAAGCAAATTAATCCTTCTGCGGATATCGAGGTAATTAATACTGAATTAATTCTAGCAGATTTAGATACTGTTTTGAGAAGAAAACATAAAACTGCTAAACTGGCTAGGGGGCTTAAGGATGAAGAGGCTCAGATTGAATTATCAGCCTTAGAAAAAATAGAAGATGTCCTCAATCAAGGTCATCTTGCTTCAACTGCTACCCTTACTAGGGAAGAAAAGAAAGCAATTGTTAGCCTCCAGCTGATAACTAAGAAACCAATGCTGTATATTTTAAATGTCTCTCAAAATAATCATCCTGATTTAGAAAAGCTCTCTCAAGAAAAATCTTGTATAAAACTAGATATTAAAACAGAGGCTGAATTACTAGATTTAAGCTCTCAAGAAATAAAAGAATTAGAACTTCAGTCAAAAATTTCAATTTTGCCTATAGAGGCCTATAAAAAATTAAACTTAATTACTTTTTTTACGGCTGCCGAGAAAGAATCTCATGCTTGGACAATAACTAAGGGCAGTACTGCTCCTCAAGCCGGAGCTAAGATTCACAATGACTTTAAAGAAAAATTTATCAAGGCGGAAGTTATAAGTTACCACGATTTTATTAAGGTCTGTTCTTATAAAAAAGCCAAAGAAGAAGGTCTTATCAGAACAGAAGGAAAAGACTATACTGTCCGTGATGGAGATATAATCACTTTTAAAATTTAAGATGTTTGCAAAAATTCCTCTCAAAAGAAGATTAATTTATACAGCCGGTACGCTTTTTTTCTTAACCAGTTCAATAATTCTTGCCTTCTTCGCTTTGGGCTATCGTTTTAATTCTCAACATGGTGTTTTTATTTATTCTGGAACTATCACTATTAAATCTACTCCTAAAGATGTAGATCTCTATTTAGATAATAAGTTAGTAACTAAAAAATCGTATGACATTATAAACAATGCTTACAACATTAATGGCGTTAAACCAGGTTCTTATACTTTAGAGGTAAAAAGTCCCAATTATTCTTCTTGGAAAAAAGAAATTGAAGTTCATTCAGGAATCGCTACCGAATTTTGGAATATAGTATTAGCAGAAAACAAACCAGAAAAGATGAGATTAGATATTGTTAATCCTTCTTTTTATAAAGCGTCTGAAGGAGGAGCCCAAATAGTTTATGCTACCCGGGCTAATAGCCCATTGAGCATTTTCAACTATTCAACCAAGGAAGAAAAAGCAATCAAAATCTTTGAAGAATGTGATAAATGTGGCAATTTTAAGGAAACAACATCTCTAGAAATTGCAGAATTCTCGCCCAGTCAAAACAGTTTAATCTTAGGCATTAAGAGAGATGGCCAATATGATTGGTATCTTGCCTTCTTAGATAAAATAGAAAAGGAGGGTCTGAATGACTCTACCCTAGTTTCTCTTAATCCTCGACTAAGCCAATTAGCCTCCTTAGACTCTCAAGAAGCTAGAGAACAATTTGATTCAGAAATAATACCTGACCCCACAATACTTGAAAAATTACTCCTTTCAGAAGAAGGTTTTTATTTACATGATTTTAAATGGCTAGATAACGATAATTTTTATTTTTTAAACCAAGGAAATTTATATTTGGTTACTCTTAGCAAAAAAGAAATGAGATTAATTTTAGAAGAAATAAGAGGCTATGAAATATCTCAAGGTAATATCTTTTTCATTAAAGCTCCTTCTAATCTAGTGCTTAAAAGTGATTATGAAGGTTCAAATTTAAAACAAATTACAGAAAACTTAATTGACCAAGATTTCGGGGAAGAAGATCCTTCTTACAAACTAACTATTTATGATGAGAAAAGATTAGTAATACTAAACCAAAATAAAGAACTTTATCTATACAATGATAATGACGAAGAATATCAAATTTTCAAAAAAATTGGGGATAATATTCAAGGAGCTCAATTTTCTAATGATGGCAAGAAACTTCTTTATTTTAATGAGGATGAAATAAAAACTTATTACTTAAGAGAATGGGATGTACAACCTAAAAATAATGTAGGAGCAAATATAACAATTTATGAGAATAAACAAAACAAAATCCAAGATGCTATGTGGCATCATAATTATCAACATATTATTTTTTCTACCAACAAGAAAATCCAGCTGGTAGAGTTAGATACTAGAAATAAAATAAATCAGTCTATTGTTCTAGAACCTAACATGGATAAAACTTTGTTTTCTTATGACCCTAAGAGTAGAAATTTATATTTCCTTGATACTTCAGATCAATATGTGCAACTTTTTAGTACTGAGTTGCCACGTAGATAAATAATTTAATATTTTGAGAATTACCGTTTTGAGAATTGAGGAGCTTTTCTCGCTTTTTTAAGCCCTGGCTTTTTTCTCTCAACCTTACGAGAATCCCTGGTTAGATATCCTAATTCTTTAAGTTGTTTTCTAAGACTTTCGTCAAATTTAATTAAGGCTTTAGAAATAGCATGACGAGTAGCTTCTGCTTGTCCTCTTACTCCTCCCCCTTTAACAATTATTTCCACCTTCATCTTAATCTTTCCTAGAATTTTTAGAGGAGAGAAGACAATATCACTCAATTCCTTGGTAGGGAAAAAAGCTTCTGCTTTCTGAGAATTAATTACCAATTTATTTTCTTTGGCTGATGTTTTATAAATTCTAGCTGACGAAATAGCCGTTTTTCTTCTGCCAGTACCTTGCCAATATTTTCCTGAGACTTTCTTTTGATTATTTTTCTTCTCCATTCCGAAAATTTATTAAGATTTGTTAGCTTTATTCCCAACAACCCCATCAATCTCTTCTTCAAAAATCTGTAATCTTTTAATTGATTTCTTCCTTATTTTATTCTTAGGAAGCATTTGATAAACCGCTCGACGAAACACTTTAGGAAAATCCTTTTTGATAGCGTCTTTTAGCTGGATTGAGCTAATTCCCCCCGGATAACCACTGTAGTGATGATAAATTTTATCTTCCAGTTTTCTGCCTCCTTTAAACTTTATTTTCTTTAAATTATAAACCGTTACTTTATCGCCACAATCAATGTAAGGCAGATACGTCACTTTTCTTTTCCCTGAAAGCAGTAGAGCGACTTGAGTAGCTATCCTGCCAAAAACCAATCCGGTTAAATCAATTTGATGATTTTCTCTTGCAATCTCCTTTTTATTAGCAGCAATTCCAGCCCTTTTTTGTTTCTTCTTGGTCATTGCTTGTCTTTTTTGCTCTTTAATAGATAAAATTGCTCCACTTTTAGGGACTTTACTATTTTTCTGCTTTTTCGCTTTATTGGTCTGTGATGAATTATCTTTAGCCATTATTAAATAATATCTTTAATCGAAAAATTAAGCTGCATTTTTAACTATTTGGACATTAGATTCCTTAGTTTCGTTCTGCTTCTTAGCATCCTGCTTCTTTTTAATATCTTTAACATCTGTTTTCTTTGCAGGAGCGTTCTTTCCATTTTTCCCTTTTTTAGATTGAGCAAGATCTTTCTTAGAATCTTTTTCCTCAAAAGAATCTACTAACTCAACTAAAGCCATCGAAGCTCCATCGCTTTTCCGGAAAGATTTTCTGATAATCCTGACATATCCTCCTTTTCTCTTAAGGCAAATGGGAGCAATAACCCCAAAAAGCTCTTTGGAGGCTTGTTTAGAAAGCTTTTTATTCACCAATCTTATCCTAGCTGGACTATTAATTTTAGCCTTAGTAATTAATTTCTCTGCAAAAGGTTTCACTTCTTTCGCCTTAGCTAAGGTAGTTGCTATTCTTTTATTAAGAAACAAAGAGGAAGCTAGCCCTGATAATAAAGCGTCGCGTTGAGTTTTCTCCCTGCTCAGTATTCTTCTCTTTTTAAAATGTCTCATTGCTTTAAAATTTGAGTCTCAAATTAACTCTTTAAAACTAAACCGTAAGTTCCAATGGCTTTCTTGATTTCTTTAATCCCTTTTTCTCCCATCCCCTCTAAATCATTCAATTCTTCCTCAGTCTTATCTTTAATATCTACTAAAGTGTTTACTTTATTTTCCTTTAAAATACTAGTAATTCTTTTAGGGAGACTTAGTTCCGCAACTTCTAAATCCACATCTAATTGCTGGGAAGTGTCTTCAGTTTCAGCTACCCCCGTATTCATCTCTTTCTCCTTGGCTTTTAAAATTCTTTTTTCTTCCCGCCTGTCCCTCACGGCCAATTCATTGTTTACCTCGGTTACTATTTCTAACTCATCAGCCTGGGCTAACACAGAAAATTGTCTAACTAAAATTTTAGCCGATTCTTTAAAGGCCTCTTCAGGCTCAATACTACCGTCAGTCTCAATCGTAAAGGTAACCTTATCAAAATCCGTTCTTTTGCCAACTCGCATATTTCTTACTTCGTAGTTTACTCTTTTTATAGGAGTAAATAGGGCATCAATAATAATTCCTCCAATTTCTTTTTCTTTATCTCCTCTTTCTTCTGCAGGAGAGTAACCAATGCCTTTTTCTACAATCATTTCTATCCCTAATTTAGCTTTAGGGTCAGTTAAGGTAGCGATTGGCGTCTCAGGATTTACAATTTCAATACTGGAAGGAGCTTTAATGTCTGAACCTTTGACTTTTTTGCTACCCTTGACTTGTAATTTTAATTTTATTGGTTCTTCCTTATGAGCTAGGAAGCGAAGACTTTTAATGTTCAAGATAACTTGAATCAGATTTTCTTTAACTCCTGGAATTGTAGTAAATTCATGGTCTACTCCCGTAAATCTAACTTGAGTTACTGCATAGCCTGGAAGACTTGAAAGCAGGGTTCTTCGTAAAGCGTTCCCTAAAGTATTTCCATAACCAGGATAACATCCTTTCACTACAAAAACGGCTTCGAATTTATCCCCTTTGATATAGCGTGGTTTTTGAGGTAAGGCAATTTTTTTCATGAGTGATTTTTATAAAAATAATTTATAATAAATAGGTTTGATTATCTACTGTAATACTCTACAACCATCTGGACATTCCCACTTTCACCAGTTTCTCTGCGACCGGGAACACCAATAATTTTAATAGCCTCTTCTTGATGATCAAAAAGAACCCAATCATTATTTGACTCCTTTTTGTTAATATTCTTAATTTTTTCTGTTATGTAAGCCTTTTTTGCTTTATTTTCCTTAATCTTTATTTCCTCTCCAACTTTGCATTCATAAGAAGGAATATTAACATTGCGCCCCGCAATTGAAAAAAAGCCATGGGTAATCATTTGTCTAGCTTGTTTTCTGGAATCAGCTAATTCTGAACGATAGACAATATTATCCATCCGCATCTCTAATTTTTGTAGCAATAGTTCACCAATGTCTCCAGTTTTATCTCTTACCTTGCCAAAATAATTCTTTAATTGCTTTTCTTTAATACCATAACTACGCTTTATCCGTTGTTTTACGGCAAGTTGCATTCCATAATCGGAAACTCGCCTTACCATTTTTTTGCCGTGCTGACCTGGGGGATAATTCTTTTTTACCATAGCGCATTTAGGAAGAAGACATCTTTCTCCTTTCAAAAAAAGTTTTTCTCCTGCTCGACGACATTGTTTACAAGTTGACATAAAAAATTGTATTAAACTAAACTCTTCTCGGTTTCTTTGACCGACATCCATTATGAGGAACTGGGGTAGTGTCTTTAATGGAATTAATCTTAAGACCATTATTCCCTAAAGCTCTTACGGCCGCTTCTCTTCCTCCTCCAACCCCTCTAATAAAAACATCCACTTCTTTCAACCCAGTTTTTGCAGTTTCCTCCACTACCTTATTAGACACTAAAGTAGCTGCATAAGGAGTTGATTTTTTAGCTCCTCTAAAACCTAGAGATCCTGACGTAGCCCAACCCAATACAGCTCCATTCAAATCAGCAATAGTCACAATAGTATTATTATAAGAGCATTTTATATAAGCCTGTCCTCGAACTACTCGACGACGTTTATCTTTTTTCTTAGAATAAGTGGAAGCTTCCACCACTTTTTTCTTTACTTTAGCGGTCTTAGTTTCAGTAACTTTGACATCGGATTTAGCTTCAGTTTTAATTTTCGAATCTTTTTTAGCCATAAATTATTAAGTTTATTGAAACAAATCTAGTTTTAAGTCTTTTCCACCGTTCTTTTCCCGGATCTCATAGTTTTTCGGACATTTCCTCTAACCGTTCGACTATTGGTCTTTGTTTGTTGACCTCTAACCGGTAGCCCTTTTATGTGACGAACCCCACGATAAGATCCTACATCTTTCAACCTCTTAATGTTTGTCATAACATCATGCCTTAATTCTCCTTCTATTCTATGCCTAGCTTCTATTTCTCTTTTGAGCTCATTGATTTGATCAGCAGTAAGCTTGCTAGCTTTTAGCTCTTTGTCAATATTTACTTCTTCCAGTATTTTATTACTTAAAGGGCGACCTATACCATAAATATAAGTTAAAGAAATTTCTATTCTTTTGTTCTCGGGAATATTTACTCCGGCAATTCTGGGCATAAAATAAACTTAAACTTAATGTTAGCCTTGTCGCTGTTTGTGCTTAGGATTTTTCTTGCAAATAACATAAACATTTCGGCCCCGCCGAACTATTTTACAATCTTTGCATTTTTTCTTGATAGAAGTTTGAACTTTCATAATTACAATCTCTGCTTAATTCTCCCTTTAGTTAAATCGTAAGGACTCATTTCAATCAAAACTTTATCGCCTGGTAGCAATTTAATGTAATGCACCCTCATTCTACCTGAAATATGGGTCAATATTTCATGCCCATTTTCCAGACGAACCTTAAAAGTTGTGTTGGGGAGAGCCTCAACGATTTCTCCCTCTAGTTTGATTAATTCTTTCTCCATAAATATAAAAAGAGGTGGTACTAATTATCAGGGGAACATCCTAACATACCTATTTTAATCCGGCCTGACTATCTTCTAAAGACCCCTCTTTGGTTATTAATAATGATGTTAGCAGAAAACAGCTGATGATGTCAACACAGCGCGGGGATTGACAAGAGAATCAGTGGATAATTGATAATACCAGTCAGAGAGATAATCAGTCTTCGTTAAGATAATTCTCAATTTTTCACCCAGAGGGTGACCAGTTATTCCGTCTTTGCGAGCTTGTCGTTAGACAAGCGAAGCAATCCCCGAGAGACAAGTTCTGGGATTGCTTCGTCGCCCGCTTAGACTTGTGAAACTTATCAATGCGAAACGAGCAAGCTCCTCGCAAAGACAGAAATTTTGCCAAAATGATTTTCCTAAATTTGCTCGGGATTCCCGCTTGCCTCGCCGTGTCACAAAACTGTAATGGGTACATTAGTTAGCGAGCTTAGGCGGGCTGGA
>JAYEHH010000002.1:0-6870 GCA_034716235.1 Patescibacteria group bacterium
TGTAGTGGGTAGAGCTACTTGGTTCATATTACCTTATGATGCCATTAAAGAAGGATTTGCCAGTATGTTTCATGGAGCACCTATTCCGGAGGCGATGGCAAGTACACGGGCAGAAAATGAAATGACTAACTCGGCTAACTTTGATGGAACTAACTTAACTGTTGAACAGCAATTATCTTTTGGCAATCAAAATAGTACAGAAGAAAAGTTTGGGATTTATGATACTAGTGGGGGTGATGATCTTATCGGAAACGCAGATGTTACTGCGGCAGGTGATGGGATTTTGGGTTATAATTCCGAATCTGTTGATTCAATTCCTACTCTAAAGCCTTATCAGTTAGAGTTTGTTCAGTTCAATCAAGGCAATCCCACTGCCATTATCCCTGGGACAAATGGTATGACAGTAGGACAGCTAGCAACTTTAAACAATAACAATCAGAATGCTGGTGTAGCAACAACCTACATAGATAATGAAGGGCACACGGTTCATGCAAACTCTAGTGAATGTGCTAATTTAGCTAGTTCTAATCAAAGTCAATCTGGGGGTAATGGTCTTCTCGGAACCACAACAGATGTTGTTACGGCAGGTGAAGGTAATGTGGTCGGTAATGTTAACCAAATTGGTTCAATTTATACTACTGGTACTACTGCCACTGATGATAATGTTATGGACACAAGGTCAGATTTACCTGCAGGCATTACCGTGCACCCAGTTACCAGTCAGTTGGTTGATGGGGATGGCTTGGTGGTTGATCAAAATGGGGAACCAATTTACTATGCGGATGTTTTGGATACTGGATGGGGAATTCTTCGAGACTCGACAGCCGGTAAAACTTTCGAAAAGGTTATAAAGTTACCAATGGCAACGTACAATAAAGCTTTAAGTATTTGGGATGATATACGAAATCCTGATATTAGCGCAACAGAAATTGTTACTGGATTAGGGCTTGACGCAGCAGGAAGTGCTGGTGGATTAGTACTTAACTCAATGGGGCTTACTGATGCAGAGAAAGAAAGGGCAATAAGAAATATAAAGAAAGACATTGCGGAAGGGATAATTAATAAAGGAAATTTAACGGAAGAAAAATTTAATGCATATTTTACAGAAGCACAAGATACTAATAGTGAAGAAATCATTACCACGACCATTACAACAGCAGATCAAGGCAATGAAACGGATGTTGATAAACTAGAAAATAAAATAGACATTGAGGTTGGAACTGAAGGTAGCGGAAATACGGCAATAGGTGATTCTGTCACTGAAGAACTTAATAATATTGCTACTGGAGCCGGACAAGCAAAAGATGCTGTTGTGGACAAAACCAAACAAGGTGCTGTCTTTTTAAGTAACTGGTGGAAAAATTCAAATTCTACAAACCAAACTCCTAGTTATAACGAATTTACATCAAATCCTAAAAGATATGAAGGTTTTGAACTTGTGGACGGTAAAGTAGTCCCTGTGGGGGGGAATATTACTGGAAATGCTAGCGGTAATAATATGTCTTCTGATAAAAAAGATACTGCCACTGTCAATGTAACAGCGCTCAGTGGAGGTAATGAAAATGCTGGTGGATTGACGATAAAGGACATTAATGGGAATGATTGTAACTTAACCTCTGACCAGGCAAAACAATACACCGATCTTTCTAACTTTGCTAATCATGTAAGCACTACTGGTACCACACAAGGGAGTCTGCACCTTGGGATGGAAGGTGATGTAACACCTGGCTTCAACAATGTTACAAATTCAGACCTTAAAGCTTTTACCAATCCCGAGCTTCGTATAAATCCTGATGGATTGTTTACTGTTGTTGAAGCTGGAGCAGCTTTTGAAGCGGATCCTAATGTTATAGTGGATACTATTGTTAAACCGGATCTTGTTGTTGCCGACGATACTGATGTAACATTTGAAGATCGTGCAGAGCAAGAAGATATTGATGGTCTTACCTCCGCTCCTGTGATAAATGAATCAGACGCTACCGGTTCAGAGAAGGAAGGAGTAATAGTTACAAATCTTGGAGAAGATAATAAAGGGCTAATGCCTGCCGAAGAAGGAGCAAAAGCTGTCGCAAGTAATGTTGCTACTAAAACGAAACCAACTTATTGGTCTCCATTTGATCATCCTTCAACAGTAAACTCTCATGCGCAGACCGGCAGTCAGGGATTTGACCCATTCAATTATGGTCAAGGTCCAGCATCTATACCTAGCTCTGATCTTTATGGTTCAGATTATTTTCAAGGTGCAAGTACTAAGGCTAACGCGAATAACACAGTTATTGATTCAGGCCAAGAAGCCAATATTGCCACAGGGACTGTTCCAAACAATGTAACAAATATAGGCGATGGCAGTACTCATCTAGGCAACGCAAATCAAGGCTATTCTTCTGTTTTTGGGAATAAAGGGGATAGCATTATTACCCCTTAATCAAGTTCTCTAATTTTTATCATTTCTTATTTTCTACACCCTAGAACTATTTCTGGGGTGTATTTTTATTTTCCGTCTTTGCCAAATTTAGGAAAAGCTAACTTGGCAAATGGAGAGAAAAGGAATCGCCAGCCAGAGGCCCGCCTAGACTCGGCGAGGCTAGCTGGTCGCTCTTCGAGCGAGATTCCCGTTGGAGTCTATCCCGTCGGATGACGGGACAGGAATGACAAATAAAATTGTGAAGTAGAAAAAGATATTCCTTAATTGAGAATTGAAAATTGAGAATTGAAAATTATTATAGATATTCCTCAATTATCAATTATCCATTACCCCCCCCTCTGGCAAAATATCTAAAAATAGTGCTATAATCTAAATATAGCGAAAACTTTTAGATTTAATGCCGTCATTATGCTAGTTAATTTTATTTCTCAAATTCCGGGATTCATAGAAGATGTTTGGGATAGCAATTTTAAGTTTGTGCTTGTTGTAGCTTTAGCCCCTATTCTCCAGCTGATTATAAAATTAGTAACTCCATTTTTAGTAAAGATATTTCTAGCTGGTTCTGGGATCGCTGGTTTTGGGACGAAAAGAGGTGACAAGGCTGCTAAAAAGCGGATTAAAACTCTGGCGGGTGTAGCAGAGGCTACCACCTTTGTTTTGATTATAATTGGAGTAATCCTGTTTATTTTTACCGAGGTTGGGCTGGATATTGCTCCCATTATTGCTGGAGCTGGAGTTTTGAGTTTAGCTGTTGGCTTCGGAGCCCAAAGTCTAGTCAAAGATATTATCTCCGGTATTTTTATTATTCTTGAGAATCAGTTTAACAAAGGGGATTGGGTACAAATAGGTAAATATGGAGGAAGAGTGGTGGAGGTTAATCTGCGTCGGACAATTTTGCAAACCATTAGCGGTGCTCGTCATATTATTCCCAATAGTAAAGTTGTCATAGTAACTAATAATACCAATCAATACAGTGCCATTAGTTTAATTATTCCAACTAAAATTAATGCTGACTTTAAGAAAGTAAATCGCTTAATTAATGAGGTCTGCCGAGAATTAGCTCAAGATTCTGAATTTGAAAAAAATATTATTGAAGCTCCTGAGACAATAGGAGTGGATGAAATAAATGAGTACGCTGCTCTTATCAGAGTTTGGGGTAAGGTAAAGCCCGGTAAACATATTAAAGCTAAGAGAGAACTAGCCAAAAGAATTGCGGAAAAATTTGCTCAAAATAAAATTAAACTTCCAGGTAAAATAATAGCTTAAATGAAATATAACTTAGCCATTGTCCATGATTATCTCACTCAGGTAGGCGGAGCCGAGATGGTTTTAAAATCTATGGGTAAAATTTGGGCGGAAGCTCCCGTGTATACCTTAATTCATGATAAAAAGACAATTGGCGCTAATTTTATAAATAATTTAATTGAGGAATCTTTTTTAAAAAGAGCACCGTCCTTTTTAAGGAAAAGAAGAAAATTAATTTTACCATTGTTGGCAGTGGCTCCGGAAACTTTTAACTTAAGAGAATTTGAGGTAGTGCTATCTTCCAGTGGGGCTTTTTCTAAGGGAGTAATTACTAATCCCAATACGGTAAGCATTTGCTATTGTCATAGTCCTATGCGATTTGCTTGGGATTATACTCATCAATATTTAGAAGAGCTTTCTTTGAGTAAACCTAGAAAACTTTTAGCCAGATTGGCCTTAAATTATGTTCGTTTATGGGATGTAGTTTCTGCTGACAGGGTAGATTATTTTATTGCTAATTCTCGAGCCACTCAAGAAAAAATTAAAAAATATTATCGGCGAAAGTCAACCGTTATTTATCCCCCAGTAGAAACTGATCTTTTCAGACCAAAAAATGGGCGGACCGTTTTCACTAAAAAACAAAAGCGAAATAAAGGTTATTATTTAATCGTGTCTCGGTTATCGGCGTATAAAAAAATAGATGTAGCGGTAGAGGCTTTTAATAAATTAGGCTGGAAGTTGATAGTTATTGGAGATGGACCGGAATATAAAAAGTTAAAAAAGCTAGCGGGAAACACCGTTAAAATTTTAGGTTTCAAAAATAGGAGCGAAGTTATAAATTATGTCAAAGATTGTCAAGGCTATATCTTGCCAGCCGAAGAAGATTTTGGGATTTCAGCGGTTGAAGCAATGGCTGCCGGAAAACCAGTCTTAGCCTTAAGAGCCGGAGGAGCGCTAGAAACAGTGATAGAAGGAGTTACTGGAGAATTTTTTGATGCAACCACCGTTGAAGTTTTGGCTGAAGGGGCTTACCGATTAGAGCAAAATAGGAAAAATTATGATTCTCAAGAGATTATTAAACAAGCTCAGCAGTTTTCTCGTCATAATTTTGAAACAAAAATTAAACGGTTTATTGAAGAAAAATACGAAGAATTTAAAAATAAAAACTAGCCCTAATTGAACATGAAAAAATTTATTGGCAACGAAGGGAAAATTAAACTTATAGAAAAGATTGCTCATTCTCCAAGACCAGAAGGATCATATATTATTGCTGGTCCTAAAGGTACCGGGAAAAAAGATGCTGTAGCTTATTTTATAAAACTTCTATTAGGAGACCAGACTTCTGAAGCTGGTATCCCAGCAGGAGCAGGGCAGGTTTATCGGATAACTCCAAAAATTACTAAGAAAATTGAGAAAAAGAAAGAAAAAATACGGGAGAAAGATATTACCGTTGGACAAATTAGGGAAGCCATTAGTTTTATGAATCTAAAATCATTAAAGTCCTCTTTTATGGTTTGTGTGATTGAGAGAGCAGAAAAAATGCATGTCTCTGCTCAAAATGCTCTTTTAAAAAGTCTGGAAGAGCCTAAAAGGGGGAATGTTTTTTTACTGGTCACAGAATCAGAAAGAAAACTATTACCAACCATTCAATCTAGAAGCGCAATAATAAAATTTGGTCTTTCTAATCCGGAAAAAATCTTCCAGCAACTTATTGAAGAAGGAATAGCTCAAGAAGATGCTCGCAAAATTGCTTATTATAGTTGGGGAAAGTCGGAATATTCTCAAAAATTAATGGAGAACCGAGAAAGTCTTCAAGTTTTAGAAAGAGCAGAAAAAAGTTTTTTAGAATTGATCCAAGCCCCTTTATTTAAAAAAATGGGTTATTTAGAGCAGGAAAATGATTCTAGAAAAATTCTTCAGAAAGTTGATCTCTGGATAAGTTTTTTGTTGGCTAATTTAGAAGAAAAATTTACGGGAGATTTTTCAATAGTCAGGGAAACTAGCCGATTTGGTTTGGAGAGTCAAGAGATGGTGTCTCTTCTGGAGAATTTTCTAGAACTTAGGAAAAAGCTGAAATATACTAACGCTTCTCCTAAGCTAGCGCTAGAAGTAGCTTGGTTATAAAATAATAATTTTTATAAAAATAAATAAAATTGAGTTATGAAAACAGCACTGTTACTTTTATTGCCGATAATGTTTCTTTTCGGTTGCTCTCCAAAAGATGCTGGTAAAAAAATAGGGTTAGGAGAAAAAGGGACCAGAGGAGTTTTCCAATCGGTTGATAGTGGAGATAATTTTGAGTCGCGTTTAAAAATTGATGAGGAAAGCAGTATTGGTTCGGCGGATGTACTTTGTTTGAAGGCTGATCCTAATAATCCGCAAAGAATTTATTTGGGTTCGGTTAGTTCTGGAGTTTACCGAACAGAAAATGGAGGAGAAAAATGGGATAAGCTGATTGATTTAGCTAGGGTTTATGAAATTATTATAGATCCTCGGGATTCCGAGACTATTTATGTGGCTGGTATCTCTGACGGAAGAGGGAAGATTTTACGGTCGGACGATGATGGAGCTAATTGGATTGATGCTTATTCAGAGCCGGCGGGTGGTTATTTGATTACCTCAATGGCTTTGGATGCCTACAATCCGGATGTTTTATATGCTGGAGATTCTCGAGGGGTGCTTTATATGACCGAAGATAAGGGAGAAGAATGGACCAGTATTGCAGAATTAGGCGAACCACTTATTGGCATTGTTTCAGATGCAGTAGATACTCGGGATGTCTATTTATTGCTACATCAGGCAGGAGTTTATAAAATTGATCACAGTCAAAACATAAAAGATGAAGACGGTGAATTTATTGAAAAGTCGGAGAATGAATTAGCGGGGGGAGTAAGAATTGTCCAGCCGGATTTTGATTTTGGGGATGTTTTTTCCATAGCGGTTGATCCTAAGAAAAAAGGTACGGTTTATGTGGGGAGCAACGAAGGGCTTTTTAGAAGCGAAGATGGAGGCAATAAGTGGCAAGAAATTCCTACCCTTGAAGGGCCTAGTGAAATTCCTATTCGGACCTTGGCGATTGGAAATAATGACTCTCAAATTATTTACTTTGGAGCCAGAGGAGTTTTTTATCGAAGTTTTAATGCTGGGAAGAGTTGGCAACCAATGGAATTTAGAACGAGTTATGCAATGGAAGATTTAGA
>JAYEHH010000003.1:0-6799 GCA_034716235.1 Patescibacteria group bacterium
AAATAGTCTTTTCCCGGAATCTTCTTTGGCAATATTCTCGTCTGAAGTTTTTCCCATATGTTTTAATTTTTTAGATATAATCTCATCTTCCCTGGAACCTGGCGAATAATAAGTCATAAGATAATAGTTAAAGACTGATAGTTAAAATTAATTATTTAAAAATGCTTTTAAGTGTTTCTGCTATCACTCTGCCTAAAAAAATAAAAAATACCTCCACCCTTAAAGCAAGTTTCACTAACATTCGTTTTTTAGCATAATGCTTGATTAAAAAATAGTAAAGCCCTCTATTCCAAGCAAGCAACCTAGCCATCTCGGGCCATTTCCGCGTACTTTGACCATGCCGATGAATGGCTATATAATTTGCCAAATAATAATGTTTGAAACCTAGCTGAGCAATCCTAAAACTTAAATCAACATCATTAAAATAAAGAAAAAAATTAGGATTAGCATCAAAGCCTTTAAGCTTTCTGAGAATCTTACCATCAACCATCAAACAGGAAGCCATCGGCTGATCAACTAATTGACTTTTAGTATGATTATAATATTTCTCATGACTAATACCTAAAGTTAATGCATCAACAAAAACATTCCAAGGGGTAGGAAATGGTCGTAAGCTTAATTGAAGATTGCCATTGGGATATTTAAGCATGGGAGCCACTACCGCTATTTTTTTAGCAGTTTGTTCCTCTAGAAAATGGAACATGCCTGCTAAAGTCCCTCTCTCCAGCTCCACGTCCTGATTCAGTAAAAGAATAAATTTTCCTTTGGCCATTTTAATCCCTAGATTATTGGCCACTGCAAATCCCAGATTCTGGTTATTTATTTTCAGCTTAATCTCTTTAAAATCATTTTTAAGCATGACCACCGTCCCGTCGGTAGAAGCGTTATCCACCACAATTATCTCGTAAGTAAAATTATAATGCTGGCTAAAAATTGAATCCAAGCATTTTTTTAAAATCTGTTTTCCATTCCAAGACGGAATAATGATTGAGAGGTCTGGTTGCATTAATAATTGATGATTGATAATGCCAGCCAGAGGCCCGCCTAGACTCGGCGAGGCTGGCTGGTCACCCTTCGGGTGAAAACCCGTCTTTACAAACAAAATTAAATCTTTCTTAAATTCGAGCGATCCGCTTTTGCCTAAGCTACAGCGAGGCGGGCTGGAATTTATCCCGTCGGATGACGGGACGGGGGTGACAGGGGAAAAGAAGCCCTTATTACTTTACAAACTTTACAAACTTTATGAACTTTCTACTAATAATTGTTCTATAAACTTTTATACAATTTCAGAGTTTCCATAGCACATTTTTTCCAACTAAAATCCTTAGCTCTTTGGTGTCCTTTAATAATTAAATCGGTTCGAACTGCTTGGTTATTTAATCCTTCATTAATTCCCTGAGAGAAATTTTTAATGTTTTTTGGATTAATTAAAATACCTGCCCCCGCTAGTATTTCTTTATGGCAAGGTATGTTAGAGGCAATAACCGGAACCCCGCTTTGCATAACTTCTCCTAACGGTAAATTAAAACCCTCATAAGTACTGGGTGACACATAAGCGGTTGCCATAGCATAAATTGCCGGAAGCTCTTCGTCTTTAATGTACCCCACCATCTTCACTCTTTCTTTCAAAACCAAATCTCTAAGCAAATTATCAATGCGCTGATCATAATTATAACTTTTTTCTCCACCAATTACTAACGCTGTGTTTTCGTCTTTATATTTATGAATATAATCACGGTAAGCCTCAATTAAAGTAGGGATATTCTTTCTTGGCTGAAGAGAACTTAAATGAAGCAAATAGCGTTTCCCAAGCTCATATTTAGTTCTAATCTGATCAAGATATTTTGAATCAAAATGTTTAGCAGGTTTAAATTTCTCATTAACCCCATTATAAATTACTTTAATTTTTTTAGCGGGAATCTTTTTATAGGTTTTAATTATTTCTTGTTTAGTAAAATTAGAAACACTAATAATTTGGTCCGCCTTTTTAAGACTCTTGGGGATAAACTTATTCATAATCCACCGATCCTTAAAAGAAATTCCGGCTATTTGTTTTTTAAAAGAAATATCGTGAATAGTGGTAATTAATTTTATCTTAGAAGATAATCTTAGAGGAGCTAGATACTGGACATGCACCAAGTCAATTTTTTTCTTTTTAGCAAAATGAGGCAGAGCATAATTAGTCCAAAAAAGTTTTCCTCCGGGAGTAAAATGAACCAATTTAAAATTTTTGGGAAGTTCACCTAAAACATTATCTACCAAAGATTCACTCTCACAAGAATCAGTAGCTAAATAATAAAAATTCTGTTGGTCCAACTCCATTAGATTTTTTATTAAATTGGTGATATAGACTTCATCGCCGGTTTGTCTTTTCCCAATTTTTCGAACATCAAGAAGAATTTTCATTTATTTTTCTATTTAATATTTTTATTATAATAAATTCTGTTTTTTATTATCCCCTTTATTTGTTATACCATAAATGATTCCTATAAAAACCCAAAGAGGTGTGAAAAATATCCCCGAATTGAATAAGTTGGTAATTACAATGCCTGAAATTCCCATCAGGATTATCACTTGATTTGAAAAAGCATTTAAACCGCTCAAAGACTTTTCCAGTTTCTCACTCAGAGAGTGATCACCTGGCCGACAATAATTAGAAAATGGCTCTTTCAGCCCTCCTCCTAGTAGCAGTAAGAAAGAAACTATACCTAAAATTCCACCAGCAATCCACCATTCGTAAAAAATATTATTAGCATTATGAACAAAACCTCGCTGAGCTAAAGTGGCTCCCTGCCCTTGTCCTAACAACCAATGTTCTTGACCCATTTCCCAGTTAGAGGCATAGGCCTGATAGCGTGATTCAATATTCTCGTCCGAAATTTTTTCTTCGGAAATCTGATAGCCTAACTGCTCGTAATGTTCAATCTCTTCTAAATCTATCTTCCTTTTTTCATAGGGATTGTCTTTTTTGGCAATAGTAATTAAATGCTCGCCTTGATAAATACTTTGGAAACGATCCTTCAAATCAAAACGAGTTAATTTTAAGCCCCCAATCAAAATTAAAGCAATCCCAACCGTTACCACATAACCAAAAACTACCGTCAAAATCCTTACTGACTCTTGACGATTTATTTTCTTAAAAATAAAAGCTAGCAATCCCCAACCAGCAAAAATTCCCCAACCAGCAATAGCCGCTAACCAACTGGCTCGAGCTACAGAGATAATAAGAACAGTTGTGTTCAATAAAATTAATAACCAAACACCAATTTGCATTTTCTGACTCATCTTTTTCACCGCTTGCGGTAAGAGCAAGGCTAGCACTAATACTAAATACATGCCCAACCAATCTGGTTCATAAAAAGCCACATTAGGCCGAGCTACCATTGTCTCAAAACTTTCCCACCCATGCTCATGAGCCACATTCTGGTAAATTGCGAAAAGAGACACCGGAATAGAGGAGAAGATGAAAGCTAGAATAATTTGTTTAGCTCCATTTTTCTTTCTCTTAATCCACCAATGGACTAAGAAAGCAATTAAAACTGAACCTAACAGCACCATTGTCTGTTTCAGGGAGTGAGCAGGAACAGAAGCATTAATTAATCCCAAAGAACTAGAGAATATTAATAAACAAAGTAAACTAACAAAAAATTTATTCTTTTTAAGAAAAGCATAAAAAGCTTTATAGGAAAATTGATGAGCCGACAAAGCTCTAAAAACCAAAGCTATAACTAAAAATATTGTTGCCCATTGATACACTCTGGCTCCAAAAATAGAAACCGTATCCAATACTTGAACCATTACGAGTGCTACCATTCCCCACCAAGGCCTAACAAGAAAAAGCAATAGCGCTATCCCCAAATAAAGACTAGCGACAAAAGGGTCTCTAAACCAACCCAGTGGTTCTCCTAGAATAAAATCAATAACCATAAAGGCTGAAAGTAGGTAGGGTACATACCTTTGCATTGTTTTATGTTAGTGCCGTAGGAGGGAATTGAACCCTCACGTCCAAAAAAGACACTAGCCCCTCAAGCTAGCCTGTCTACCAAATTCCAGCACTACGGCAAAAATTATTTTTTTGGAGCTGGAGCTGGTTTAGCAGGACTTGAGGGAGAAATAGTTTTACTTTCTTTCATCTTGCTCGCCTTGCCCAATCTATCCCTAAGATAATAGAGCTTAGCTCGTCTCACCTTAGCTCGTTTAACCACTTCTATTTTTTTGATCTGAGGAGAATTAAGAGGAAAAACAAATTCCACTCCTACTCCACTCGCAATTTTTCTGACAGTAATGGTCGCTCCCATTTGATTCCCATGCTTTTTGGCAATTACAACTCCTTCTATGGCCTGGATTCTCTCTTTTTCTCCTTCAATAACTTTACGCTCTACTATTACAGTATCCCCCGGACGAATTTCTTTAGCAATTTTATCCATAATTTAAAAAATAATAATCTATTTAGTTATCTTATACAATGGGCTTACAGAGTCAAGTTAAAATTCTCCTAATGTTATTAAAGCTTCTCTTGCTTTTTTTAAATTTTCCCCAGCCGCAGCCAATCCTTCTACTCCCTCGCTAGAAATAACCCTATCAATATCAACGGTTTGAGAAAAATCTAAACCTTCAAGCCTAGCTTGCACATCATCAAATTTTCCTTTGGCATCAATGAGCAACTGACGAATTGAGCCTAAGACAGTTTCTGCTTGAGAGACATCAACTCCATCTCCTTTCATACCTCCAATTTTTTCTTCTGTACTCAATAATAATGGAGTTATTTCCTCACTAATTAAAGATTGCCCCCGATAAACCAACATCAGTTCTCTAACCCTAGAAAGTTCTCCTCCTAAAATTTGCATTGCTACAACTTCTTCTTTAATTTTGGCAAATTCTCCTGAGCTACTAGCTGACAGGTCATTTCCTATATCTGCTAATTTGCCCTTTACTCCAATTAAGTTATCAGAAATTTTACCCTTGTTTTCATCTTCAAGATATTCCGCATCGTTTACTTCTTTCCCGAGCTCTTCAATAGCTTGAATTCTAGCTTCTATAGCTTCCATAATTTTATCACGTTCAGCGGTGTTCTGAGTAGCCACTTGCTCTTCTTCCTGTTTTGCTTCCTGTTCGTCTCCCTCATCTTCTTCATCTTCTTCATCTTCATCCTCATCCTCATCTTCGTTGTCTCCAGTATCTATCTCTGGACTCTCTATGGCTTCATCGGTTGAACCCTCATAATTATTAGCAATATTTTTAATTTCTAGTTCTTGCCTTTGATAAGCGCTAATAACTGTACTTATCTCACTAATTTCTTCTATCAGTGTTTTAATGTCCTCTGTTATACTTTTTATTTTATTTAAAGATACTAGGCTAACTCGCCCAGTTCCTCCTTCGGTTAAAGTAGTTTCCCCTCCACTGTTTGAGAATATACGAGCCACCGTCCCCTCTGATGATTTTTCAGGGATCCTTGGGCTATGACTACAGCCGAAAAGAAAACCGACACCAAGCAATAAAGATAGTCCGGTAATTAAAAATCTCATAAATTTATTATAAATTAAAAGCTAAAAGATGATTCAGCTTATTATATCTTTTACTGTAAGTTTTTTCATTCTATACTGTTTTTCTAATTTTTTCAAATTAGAGGTGTCACCTACATGTTTCATCAAATACAACGATAGAAGTTATAAGTTGCGAGTTGCGAGTTGCGAGTTGCGAGTTGCGAAATGAAGCTTGCATTTTTATCCTAAATATGCTTTTCTAGATGCAAGTTCTTATTAATTGACCCTAGCAACCAATGGTTGCCGGTAAAAGAGGAGAGGCGAAAACAATTTTTACAAAGAGATATGGAGCAATGTTTACGCTCCCTGGAATGTCTCAAATTAGAACTAGTTGCCTCTTTATATCACCGTAAGCTCGGAATTGCCGCTTCTCGTCGCTCTATCTCCCTCTCATCCAACTAATGAAAGCTGGGTAGGTAATAGCGATAGACGCTTCTCTGGGCCTAACGGGTCTAAAATAAGGCTTCCCAAACCCTCTGTTAGTTGCAAAGCAACGTTATAAACAGGGGGTTTTTATTTTAATATGCGAATCCTTGACTTTTTAAGTGAAATGTGCTATTATTTTAAGTTGAGTGGAGGATCTTTAAAAATTGAATTAATTTCTATTTGTTAACCTATGGGCTAATTTTACTTTTTGGCCTATGAGTTGGCAAATAGAAATTAAAGGAAAAAAATTTAACAGGAGGAGAAAAATGAAAA
The DNA here is from genome assembly GCA_034716235.1 of Patescibacteria group bacterium. Taxonomy (GTDB): domain Bacteria; phylum Patescibacteriota; class Minisyncoccia; order CAIUEV01; family JAHKAQ01; genus M55B174. The sequence goes on from JAYEHH010000003.1 coordinate 6,243, forward strand.
AGATGATAAGGTTGTTTTTGGTTGGATTAGTGGTAATGGTTATGGTAGCAGGTTGTGCTTACAGTCCGCAAAATCGTAGGCTTCAGCAGGGAGCCGGAATTGGCGCCGTAGCAGGCGGAGTAGCCGGTAGGTTGTTGGGCCACGATCAAGCTGGTATGTGGTTAGGAGCTACAATCGGCACAGCTTTGGGAGCCACAATCGGCACCATAATGGACAATGAAAGAGAGGCTATCATTGTAGCCTCTCAACAAAATCGTAGGGTTGTCGTTTATGACAATCAAGGGGGAGCCGTTGAGGCAATCCCTGGCCCTGTAAACCAGCGAACGAACTGCCGGAAAGTAACAACAAGGCAGTGGAAAGGAGGGCAGTTGCTTTCCGAAGAGATTAATGAAGTATGTACCGGTCGCAAAACCACCGATACATACTAATCCAAAAGGCTTCCGTTCAAGTTAACAAACTTGATTAAACGGAAGCCTTTTTTAATACTTAATTAAAACTTGAGAATTGCTAGTTAGAGACCAGAATAGGCTTGGTGTGTATGTCACTTCCGCACCTGC
>JAYEHH010000004.1:0-6569 GCA_034716235.1 Patescibacteria group bacterium
GGGAAAAAAGAAATGAGTGCCATTGATTTTGTGAATGGTCATCCAGATTTTATTGGAACGATTTTAGGGTAAAAAAGTAGAAAGTTCATAAAGCAACCATTAGTAGAAAGTTTGTAAAGTTTAAAGTTTAAAGTGGAAAGGAATTTTGAGTTATTCACCTCCGCCCTGCATGTCATCTCCGCGAAAGCGGAGATCCCGAGCAAATTTAGAAGAAGCTAACTTGGTAAGGAAAAAAGGAATCGCCAGCCAGAGGCCCGCCTAGACTCGGCGAGGCTGGCTGGTCGCTCTTCGAGCGAGATTCCCGTTGGAGTCTATCCCGTCGGATGACGGGACGGGAATGACAAATAAAATTGTGAAGCATGATAAAGATATTCCTTAATTGAAAATTGAAAATTGAGAATTGATTATTGAAAATTATTATAGATATTCCTTAATCATCAATTGTCCATTATCCATTGCCTCACCCAAAGGGTGACCAGTTATTCCGTCTTTGCGAGGAATGAAATGACGAAGCAATCTCCGTAAGACAATTTCTGGGATTGCTTCGCTTGTCTAACGACAAGCTCGCAAAGACAGAAACTTTACGAACTTTACGAACTTTACAACTTTATAAACTTGCCAAAGGCCCTACTTCTTCCTTCCTTTAATAAGAGCGGCTACCCCTGCTCCAACAACAGCACCAATTCCAGCTGCGATAGTGGCTGCTTTAACTGGATTATCTTTCATATAGGTTTCAACCTTGTCCTCTGCCAACTTAAGACTTTTCTTAGCTTTGGCAATATTCTTTTTAGCTTCTTTTTTGAGCACCAAGGCTTTATCTGCAAGAATCTCTTGATTGCTCTTAGTTTTTCCACTGGTTTTAGTTTTTCTCATTTTTGGTTTCTTAAATTATTAAGATATTAAAATTAGCAATTTTAATTTCTACGGCTACTATTAATGACTAATCCTATCAACACCACTAAAATGCCCACTACTATATAACCCACGCTTCCAGAAATGGCCACAAATTCATTAATTAAAATAGCTAGACCAATCATTACAAAAATCAAACCAATCAGTATTATCAGAGAGGAAACGACCAGCCGACTTACATTTTCAATGATTTTACGAAGAAAATCTCCTGTTTTCTTCCTCATTTCCATAAAAGTGTCTGCAACAATTTTTTTCAAGCTTTCAGTTGCCCATAATTTTATCAGTTGGATCCAATCCGTATTCTCATTGAAAGTTGATTTACTTTTTTTTGTTTTCTTTTTCATTGTTATTTAAATTAATTGACAAGATATTTTTCTCGTAATAATTTTGCTTGTTTTTTAACTGCCCATTGAATAAACCATCTTAAAATAGGAGAACTGGACACCATGTTTAAACTAGAAATCATCCCCAAATCTATAATTTTAATTTTATTTTCTTGAGTCACAATGATATTTTCCATTCTAGGAAAAAATCTATGAAGAAGCAACCCCCTTAATCCAAAAAATTCCAAGGTATAACGAGAATTTAAATACATCAAATCATTGTCTTTCATTAATTCCTTAAATTGATTTTGCAATTCATCGTCCTGCATATCTTTTAATTCTAGCGGTCTCCCAATAATATACTCTTGAATAATACAATATTTATTTTTATCTTGCTCTTCATAGGTATATAATTCTGTGACAGCAATAAATTCCTTTAAATATTTATTAGCCAAACGAACCTCATTAATAACTTTCGCCCGAGCATCCTTAGCATTGGCATAATAAATCGGGCCCGAAGGGAATTTGATAATCTGGTCATCTCCATATTTATAGACAACATGCTCTCCTGCAGTAGCTATTTTATCTCCAACCTTTTTTTGATTGTAGGGTAATTTTTTTTTAATCATCTAAAAACCTTCAAGAATTTCTTCAGCTACAGCATGGATACAAGTCTCTTTAATGGCTTCATTGGTTATTTTATTGCACCAAGAGTCATCTTTTTCTTTCAAGGCTTTTGCTCTAAAACAATAGTCCCTAACTTCACCCCCCTTTTCCTCACAAGATTCACTGGTGCTCTCATCTTCGGTTTTTTCTTCCAGTTGAGATAACCCACAAGCTTGCAAACAAGCTTCATGCTCTATCCCCTCCCAAGCACTACAATTATTATCACAGTCTTGTAGATACTTTTCTATTTTTTCTTGTTCTTTTTGACTATCCTCAGCAGTCGCATCCCCTGCTTCATTATTAGTATTTTTTTCTTCTAAGTCCTTGAATCTAGATTCATAATCTGCATCCGTCGCTTTTCTCCCAGCTTCTCCTAAAAAACGATCCTTATAGATATAGGCACCATAGCCTAAAACTCCAAGTATTATTAATCCAATAATAATTTTAGTCATTTTTTTTGAAAATCAAAATTAAATTTTTATAATATCTAAACTAAATTTTGATATCTCTTTCAATTATAAAAACCTATAACTTATACTAACATTTTAACCAAATATGGCAAAGAGTGGACATTTAAACAATTTCAGCCTAATATCTTAATGAAAAGAATAATCAATTGAGAAGATGCTCCCGAAGATAGCTCTAGCAAATTAAATGTTAAATCGTATAGAATTATATGGGAACAAGCATCAATTGTTTAATTCTTTAGTAAATAACTCACCATTTCATTATTATGCAGAGAAAAATACTTTCTAGATTTACTAGCCACACCCGTCAAGCCATAGACCGTGCTCAAATTATTGCTGATAGTCAAGGGATGAAAGCAATCTCCAATAAGCACCTTCTTTATGGGGTTGCTTTTGAGGAAGGAAGCGTTGGTCAGGTAATTTTGGAAGAGTTAGGGTTTGAGAAAAATTTACCAATTGATTTTCCCCTAAATCCTAGGATTGACAAGCCGGTCCCCTTTTCCGCAGAATTAAAAGAAACTTTTAGACAAGCAGTTAAGCTTGCTTCTAGATATCACTACCCCTACATAGGTACTGAGCACTTAGTCCACGCTATTTTAAAATCGGGGAACAAAGATATTCAAAAAATCATGGATAGGTTTTTAGCTCAAACAAAAAAGCAAAACAAAAGGCATAAAATAAGCCTTACCGACCTTGGACAATTGCCCGACTTCACCCAATCTATGAACATTAATTTAGATTTTAAAAATAATACTCATACTAAATCAAACCCCCTTAACAAATTTGCTACTAATCTTAATTTTGAGAATAAACAAAAAAATGTTCATCCTATTATTGGAAGAACTGACGAAATTGATAGGATAATCAACACCCTGCTCCGCAAAAACAAAAATAATCCAGTGTTAGTAGGAGAACCAGGGGTAGGAAAAACAGCAGCTGTTTCCGCCCTAGCTCAAAAAATCAATCTAGGTGATGTTCCTATCCAATTAGCAGATAAAGTGATTTATGAGCTGGATCTTGGGTTACTTCTTTCGGGAACCACTTTCCGGGGAGAGTTTGAACAACGAATGAAAGATGTAATTAACTACGCTTCTCAAAATGAACAAGTGATTTTGTTTATTGATGAGATTCATAATCTTATGGGAACAGGAAATACTCAAGGAAGTTTAGATGCTGCTAATATGTTGAAACCCGCCCTAGCTAAAGGAAGCCTAAAACTAATTGGAGCTACCACTTTTGATGAATATCGACGTCACATTGAAAAAGATGCTGCTTTTGAACGTCGCTTCCAACAAATAATTATTAGTGAGCCTCAAGAAGCTGAAACCAAAAAAATTCTCAAAGGCATCCAAAAAAATTATGAAGAACACCACCGAGTGATTATTAGCCCGGAAGCTATTGAGGCTGCTGTTATTCTTAGCAATCGTTATATCAATGATCGCTTCCTCCCCGATAAAGCTATTGATCTAATTGATGAAGCTCAAGCTCAAGCTAAAGCTGGAGCTCTATCCTATGATACAACTAAAAAAATAAATCGTTGCCTAAATCAAAAAAAGAGAATTAAACAATTAAAAAAGAAACTGATTTTTAATAACAAATTCAAGGTAGCGTCTAATTTGAAAAAAGATGAGCAAGAGCTAGATGAAATTCTTGAAACCATTGCCACTGAGCAAAAAAGACGGGAGAAATTAATCTATCTGCAAATAACTGAAGATGATATTAAAAAAATAGTATCTCGACAAACTGGCATACCGCTAAAAAATATACATAACAATAATCGAAAAGAAGCACTTACCTTGAACAGAAATTTAGCTCAAAAAATTGTTGGTCAAAGTCAGGCTATAAAAACCATAACTAACACTATCCAAAGAGCTTCTAGCGGAATTAATGACCCATCAAGACCTTTGGGATCATTTATTTTTCTAGGACCCACCGGGGTTGGTAAAACCTATTTTGCTAAAATACTAGCAGAAATACTTTTTAAAAATCCAGCTTCTTTTTTAAGAATTGATATGAGCGAATTTTCAGAAAAGCATAATGTTTCCAAATTAATTGGAGCTCCAGCTGGATATGTTGGTTATGAAGATGGAGGAACTCTAACGGACAAAGTCCGTCATAATCCTTACAGCCTTATCCTTTTTGATGAAATTGAAAAAGCTCATCCAGAAGCCTTGAATGTCCTACTCCAGATCTTAGAAGATGGAATTTTGACAGACTCCACGGGACGCACCGTTAATTTTAAAAACACTATTATCATTTTAACTTCCAACGTGGGAGCTAAAAGTTTCACTGAAGAGATTATTGGATTCAAAAAAAATTCTTCAGTAACTGCTCAAATAAAATCAACTGTGATTGAGAAATTAAGAGAAATTCTTTTGCCAGAATTGGCCAATAGGATTGATAATATTATCGTTTTTAACCCTCTCACTATCGCCAATTTAACCCAAATTGCCAAAAAAGAAATCAAGCAATTGAATCAGCGACTTAAAGAAAGCAATCTAAAAATTTCTCTTGATACGGATGCTTACAAATTTTTGGCTCGTTTAAGCTTTGACAAAAAAGAGGGCGCTCGTTTATTAAGAAAAAATATTGAAGAATTAATCCAAACCCCTTTGGCTGAAATTTTATTAGAAAAAGAAGCTGGAGAAATATTGACTGTTCGTGGCAAGTTAAAAAACAAAGAAATAGAATTTAAATCCACCAAGCAACCATTTTAATTATTTTTTCCTCTCTTTTTATAATACAAGTAGTATTCTTTAGCATGTTCGTCTTAAAACAAGAATATGTTGAAGAAATTAAGAACCATTAGGGCTTTTATTTTAGACCTTCTTTTTCCTATTACCTGCTTTCAATGCAATAAGCCAGGATATTATCTTTGCCCTCAATGTGTTCAAAAAATAGAACGCTACCCCAATAACAATTGCCCTTTCTGTAATGTTTTTTCTAATGCTGGAAAAACTTGTAAACAATGCCAAAATAATTATACCCTCGATCAACTTTTAGTTTTCACTTATTACTCTAATCCTTTAATTAAAAAAGTAGTCCATTCTTTTAAATATTCCTCTGTTTATCTGTTGGCTCGCGATTCCGCCCAATTACTGGCTCAACTAATCCAAGAAAATTTGTTGCCAGAAGAATTTTCTAAAAGCTTAATAGTGCCAGTACCCATGCATCCCAAAAAACAAAAACGCAGAGGATTTAATCAGACTCAGCTTCTTGGAGAATCTCTAAGTCTTATTACTAAAATTCCTTTAGCTGATAATTTACTTAAGAAAACCAAAAACACCGTACCTCAAATGCAGGTTAAAAATAAAGACAAGCGTCGAGCTAATATTGAAAAAGCTTTTTCTGTAAATCAGAAAAAGCTTTCTGCAAAAAATTTATCTAAAAAGATAATTTTAATAGACGATGTAACCACTACTGGAGCTACTCTTAGCCATTGCGCTGAAACTTTAAAACAAGCTGGTTTTCAAAAAGTAATTGGAATTGTGATAGCCAGACAGCCAAAAACTATTCTCTAACTATTCCGGCTTTCTTTCCCACCATTCACTACCTTCAGTGAAAGCAGATGCTTGAGAGCTACAACTGACTGTTTGACCTGCACTATTACCTATAACAGTAGCGTCAAAGGTAAAGGAACCGGCTTTATTAATTTCAATTTGAACTACATCGCCATTTAAACTCATAATTGTTTTAGTATGACTGTCAGAATCTGGTGAACCATTAAAAAGCACATCAAGAGAATATGAATCTGCAGGCAACCCTATACAAGTTGGTGTTGTTGTTACTGTAACCGTATCTCCTACCGTTAAATCACTGGCTCCGCTTAAAGAGACTGTGCAACCGGCAAATTTAGGATTAACAGGAGCATTACAGGTACCAACTTGACCTCCCTTGGTTACAGCTAAAGTAGCTGTCCCAGCTCCCATTGTATAAGTTTGATTATTACCACTTGCTGAACCATCTACATCCGTAGATGACCACTCAAGAGTTCCGTCTGGAGGGAACGAAGAATCAATCCCTATCACACTCTTTGCGTCAGGACAAACACTTGGGGGGTGTGCCGAAATCAAACAAGAAGGAGGTCGTTGAGTGGCTGAACAATTTACTGATTCACATGATCCATTTCCACAAGTCCAATCCCAAGTATTATTAGTAATGTTACTTTCGACTTCAGAAGCTTCTCCTATCCCACAAAGAT
>JAYEHH010000005.1:0-5561 GCA_034716235.1 Patescibacteria group bacterium
CAAAAGGCTTCCGTTCAAGTTAACAAACTTGATTAAACGGAAGCCTTTTTTAATACTTAATTAAAACTTGAGAATTGCTAGTTAGAGACCAGAATAGGCTTGGTGTGTATGTCACTTCCGCACCTGCATCCCAGCAGAAGCAGGACGGAGATCCCGAGACGTTTTAGACAATACTTTCTTATTTGTCACCCCCGCCCCGTATCAAGTACGGGATAAACTCCAGCGGGGGTCCAGAACAAATTTAGGAAAATCATTTTGGCAAAGTGGGGGAAAAGAATCGCCAGCCAGAGGCCCGCCTAGACTCGGCGAGGCTGGCTGGCTTGTCTCGCCGAAGGCGGATCACCCTTCGGGTGAGATTCCCGCCTTCGCGGGAATGACAGAAAAAAAGCAAATCACCCCTTGGGTAAAAAATTTAGAATTAGCTGACAGCTTTTATATCTACGAATTAAATTTAATTTTATAAGTCTCCAAAAGTGACATAAATAAAACAATAATTACTGGCCCTAGCACAAATCCAGCTACACCAAAAAGAGCCAGTCCTCCCAGAGTAGCAAAGAAAACCAATAATGGATGCAAACTTGCCTGATTGCCAACCAAACGAGGTCTCAAGAAATAATCAACTGTGCTTACTACTAACGCTCCGAATAGCAAAATAGTAATCCCCTGCCAAACATTCCCCAGGGCTAGCATAATCAATCCAGCTGGAATCCACACTAAACCTGTCCCGAATAAAGGAATCATAGATAAAGGAACGGTGATTAATCCCAAGAAAACAGGAGAAGAAACTCCAGTAATCCAAAGGATTAAACCGGTTAAAAATCCTTGAATAATAGCAATTATTAAAAACCCTTTGAGAGTCGCTTTAGAAACAGACCCAAATTTTTTCAAAAGAATTTTATCTTCTCTACTCTCTAAAGGACTAAGTTTAATAGCCTTTTTTAAAATAGCTTTACCGTCTTTAAAGAAATAATATAAAGAAAAGAACATCACAAAAATCGCAAAAATAAATTGACTAGCACTCTGATAAGTACTTCTAAGGGCTTTCAGGAAAAAATTGCCGATACTTTCTAAATAACCAAAAAATATTTCTGATTGAAAAAAAGATTTTAGATTAAAATCTTCCAAGAATTGCTGGACTACAGAGGCGTTCATCATGTAGTCAAATTTTGAATGAAGGTCGCTACTTTGTAGAACTTTGTAAAATTGTCCAGCTTCCGCAATAACCAAGGTCACAATCAAAATCAGAGGAGCAATAAAGAATAGAAAAACCAATAGGCAAGCAATGAAAGAAGCTAAAGCCTCTCGTTTACCTAATTTTTTGTTTATCCATTTGTACCAATCCTTAAAAAATAAATAAACTAACACTGCCATTAAGATGGCCATTAAAAATGGTTTGAAAACTAAATAAGCTCCTACTCCCGCTACTACCAAAATAAGCAAGAAGAACATCGTGTTGGCATTTAATTTCATAAAATTTAGTTTAATTATTCTTACATTATCTATTTTGGTCTTTATTGAGAATAATTGCAATAGCCAAGATCGATAATTTTTCACCCAGAGGGTGATCCGCCTGAAACTGGCGAGACAAGCCAGCCAGCCTCGCCGTGCCACAAAACTGTAAAAGATAGTCTGGTTAATGAGTCTAGGCGGGCCTTTGGGTAAAAAATTAGAATAAAGATATTCCTTAATTGAAAATTGAGAATTGAGAATTATCTTTTAACTCTATAAAACCCTCTTTTGCCAGCCTTAATTAAAATTTCCTTGTTGAAATTAGAGATTGTATAATTGATATCGGTTATTCTTTCATTATTTACAGAGATTCCACCTTGTTCAATCAATCTCCGACAGCCACCTTTGGAATCACTCACTTTTAGAGCTAACAGCAAATCTACTAAAGCCAAATTTTCTGAAGGCAAATTTAATTCAGTCAAATTAATTGTCTGATACTCTTTCTCGGCTGAATCCTTTTTTTGAAACTGCTGATAAAAAAACTGCTCTGCTTCTTGAGCTTCTTTTTCACCTTTTATCATTTTAACTATCTCCAAAGCCATTAATTTTTTAAACTGCATTGGATTTTCGCCTTTTTCCATTGCCCTCTTCATTTCTTCTATCTCCTTGATGGGAATTTCCGTTAACAATTCAAAGCCGGCCAAAATAGATTGGTCCGGATAAGACATAGCTTTGCCGTACATATCTTTTGAAGTATCTGAGAGGTTTATTCCGTTCCCTTTCGTCTTGCTCATAGTTATTCTGTCCGGAGCATCCATCATTTTATTAGCCCGAATAAATTTTTCTTTTTTGAGATAGCTTTTAGATAATGTCCTTCCCATCAGCATATTGAAAATCTGATCAGCTCCGCCAATTTCCATATCAACTTTCATAGCCACTCCATCGTAACCCTGCATTAAAGGATATATAAACTCCTGCAATTGAATGGGGTCACCTTTTTTAAGACGGCGTTTAAAAAGATCTCTTTCGGCCATCTTCTGAACAGTCACCCGAGACATTAAATGAATAATATCCTCCAGCTTTAATTTTGAGAGCCAAGAACTGTTTCTTTCAAATTGCACTGCATTCTCTCCCTCAAATTCAATCAGTTGACCTGCCTGCTCTTTCCAACCTTCCATATTCTTTTCAATTTCTTCATCGGTTAATATCTTTCGAGTAGTGTCTTTGTCGGGATCGCCAACTTTAGCGGTATAATCTCCTACCAGAAAAACAACTTGATGCCCTAATTTCTGAAGGATGCTTAAGGCTCTGATGCCCATGGCATGCCCTATATGCAAATAAGGACCAGTGGGATCAAAACCCTGATAAATTTTCATTCTCTCCCCAGCAAGCAATTTTTTTCTTAGCGCTTGCTCAGAAGGATAAATTTTCTCCACTCCCCGCTTTAAAAAAGCTTCTATTAATTTTTTGTCGGTTTTAATGGTTACTGACATGAGTGTTTTCAAAATTTAAATTTTATTTAAAGCTAATTTTTAAACCACTTTAATCCCTGTATTTTTTATTTCATAAACAAGTGGGCTCCAATCTTGTTCAAATTCATCAATAGTTATCGGATGTGGTTCTATTCTGTCATCAATTTTTTCTCTCATTTTCCAAAGTTTTAATCTTTTTTTATCTCCTTCTTCCTTTATTTCATCAGTAATAATAGCGATATCAATATCACTCCATTTATAACTATCCCCCTTGACTTGAGAGCCAAATAAATAAACTTCCGAGAAGGAGAAATTTTCATCCCTTAATTTATCAACATATTTTTGGGCGATATCCTGAGCTATATTTTTTGACATAATTTTTTAACCTTGTGCAAAAAATAAAATAACATCTGCTTAACAATCACCAACAGGTTCCAATTCTTTAAATTTCTTTTGGTATTCTCGTTCCACTTTTCGTTGATCATTGTTAGCTTCCCTGATAGCCCTTTTTACCATCTTGTCCTGCTCCTCTTCTGGTAACCCAAGAAAAGTAATGCCTTTATCTTCCTCTTTTTTGCTCATGTTTATGATTTAATATTTCTTATGTTTCTCGTAACTCCATTTTTTCTTAATTTCATTTAAGCATAAAAAACAAAAAAATAGAAGCTTTTAAAATTTTTATAAGCTTTCTTGATATTTTGGTATTTAGTTAAAGATTTTTAATTAAATTTTAGCAGAGTTGTCTTGAGTTTTTTGCCTACCCTTTTTCTTCCCAATAAAGGTTCCTAGCAAAAAGAAAATTGGTAAAGCGGTGATAGCAATGATCCCAAGTAAGAATAGGATGGTGTTTTGTTCACCAGCTTTTATGGGAACTATCTCGGCTCTAATAATTCCTTCTTCAGTAGCGGGTTCATCAATAACTACTTCTTTATTGAGTTGTTCGTCTGCATGGGCAAAAGCCAAAGTATGTGTGCCGGCTTCTACTTCTTTGAAAGCTACAATACCATTTTGGTCACTAATTGAAGTTTGAGGTTCCGAACTTAGGGTGGCTTCTGTAAAAGCTAAGGGTTTAAGTTTATTGTTTAATAATTGAAACTTTATTTCTTTAAAGATTTTTTTATTCTCTTTTTTAGATACTTGAGTGGTGAAGTATTGTTTTTCTTTTTTTTGAGTTAAATTAGTCCAAAGAATGGTTAATTGTTCAGGAAGTTCAGTTATTTTATCTTTTATAGATAATACTCCTGCGTAAATGATATTGAAGGGAGAAAGAATAGCCTGTTTAGTTTTAGAAAAAGTTCGGCTGATGATTCCTGGCTTTTTAGGAATACTTTCTTCTTCTAAATCTTGCCCAAATTCCGGTTGATACTCTTCGTTTGTTCCTTCTTTTACTTCCTCTTTATCGGAGACCTTAATCTCTACTTTTTCGTAGTTCGCCTCAATATTATCAGCTTCTTGCCATTGAGAAGGAATTAGAGAATTCCAAAGAGTTTCAGAGGCTTTAGTTTTAACCTTATAAACACGGCTACGGTCGGTATCGTCATTATTGTCGGTGCATTTTATGCGGAAATAGTACCAAGTATCCGGTTCCAGATTTTTAATTTTCATTTTATGGTCTTTCTCTTTTTCCTCGTCTTTCTTTTTTTGTTCTAATTCTTGATTGTCGCCGTATCTTATTTCACTTTCAGCGTTGTGGTTGGTTTCCCACTTGATGGTAATACTGTCATCGTCCTTTTTGTATTCCACATCGCTGATATCTAATTCAGCTACCGATTCTCCGGACGAATCTTCCGATGATCTTTGGCTTTGGGGTCGCCAATCAGTATTTATCCTAAAATCAGCTGAAGAACAAGAATCAGTAGTATTACAATTAAAAACAACCCAGCCTATATTTTCTCCCCAAGCGTAACCAGAAAAATCTCCATTTTCATCAATGGCAACTCCCCCATTGGTGGGATTAAAATTAACCCAGCCTATATTTTCTCCCCAAGCGTAACCGGTCAGGTTGCCTTCTCCATCATTAGCTACTTTGTAGTCTGAATTGCTACAAGAATTATCATTAGTACAATTAAGAGAAAGCCAGCCAACATTTTCTCCGTAAGCATAACCGGTTAATTCCGATTGGCTTCGATTAGTTTTTTATTTTTTAGTTGTATATACTTTTTATAATATCTTTATACTACCACAAAATAGAAACAACTGACAAAAAAGTTTGTCAAAACAACATAGTAATGTTTTCTTTGAGCAATATAGAAATGTCCTGCCAAATTCATTTACGGGAGGACATAAATACAGAGAGAGCATCAAGCAAAAACATCAATCTTAATAAATTGGCCCCAATCAGTAATATTCAGGGACTTTATAAATTACCTCTCTATAATAATCAACTGACCATTATACCTTAAAATACTTTCAAGAAGTAAATTTTGGTTGACCTTATGGCTAAAAGAATTTTTATAAAAATTACCTCCTGGATCGCTAAGTATAAAATCATTTTTAGTGTAACCCGAGATAATAATTGCATGTCCCCAACTGATTCCCCTTATATCGTCTGGCAGATTATTATAACCTCGCTTCATACGACACAATAGGATTGGGTTGAGTGAAGCGATGATGGGAATATTCTTATCAATCATTTTCTTT
>JAYEHH010000006.1:0-22052 GCA_034716235.1 Patescibacteria group bacterium
TTCAGTATATGCAATGTTTTGCAAAGTAAGACGAAGTAAAATATGGGAGAGTGAAATGCAACGAGCGAACCGCATATACTGTGTTAAGTGATCCGAACGAAATAAAATAGAGCAAGAGCGCAACGGGGCTTGAGTTGAGGATTTGTCTTTCATTATTATAAGTAGGTCAAAAAATTATTTTTCAGCTATCCAAAATAATCTGTGACTACTTAATTTTATACCTTCCTTGTTAAGTTCTTTATCAACCTTTTCAAGATGTGCCTTGTCTTTTATTTTATCAAAATCAGGAATTATTGGAGCTCTTTCGAGAGTTTCTACGATATCATTTATTGAGGAATAAACTTGATAAAATTTAAAATATTTTGATTCAACGAGTTTCATTCCAGATTGGTATAATAATTTTTTTATTGATTCAAGCTTTGTTTTCTGATGTGGATAATTTTGCCCTCTTCCAAATTTTTTTTTGAGTTCAATTTTATCTTTTTCGCCAATAGTTTCTTTAATCGTTAACCCTTTTCTCTTTAAAACACGAAAACTTTCTTTAATAAAATCAATGTTGGCAGAAAGTGGCCCCCTTGAGCTAAAAACAATATCAAAATACTCGTCTTTGAAGGGTAGATTTTTCCCATCAGCAACCTTAAAAATCACATTCTTGATATCTGTTTCTCTTTTTATTTTTTCTGCACTTTTTATATAATCATCAAAAGGATCAACGCCAATAATTTCCTTAAAAAATGGAGAAAGTTTGAGTGTTAGTTCGCCAGACCCACATCCCAAGTCCAATATTCTAAAATCTCTATTGGCGAATTTTTTAAGATACTCAAAAAAAATTGGTTTTTCTCCAGCAATCAATTTACCTTGTCCATGAAACTCGTATTTCTTGAATTTCTTTGAACTTTTTTTGTAAAAACTATCGTGATGGTCTTTCATGTTTATCTCGTTATTAAATAATTTTTTGCCCTTATATATTTTTTGGACAAATCCTCAATTTCGTCTAACTCGCTACCATACGAACTTCCTCACCTATAATAATCCTAAGTTGTATGTTATTCAAGCTTTTGTTAATCTTGATGCATAAATAGTATTTTATGCAAAACTGAAAAAATATTGTAGTTACCTATTTACATAACAAACCCTTATGCCCCGCGAAAACATCAATTTAAACTCTCCCGTCTCAGATCTTAAAGGTGCCGGCCCTCAATATACCAACAAGTTATTCTCTTTAGGTGTTGAAACCTTGCGAGATCTCCTTTTTCATTTCCCCTTCCGCTGGGATGATTTTTCTCAAACAGTTGCTATTGCTAAAATTAAACCAGACGAGAAAATTACTATTGTCGCTGGATTAATCTCTGTAAAAAATATTCGCACTTTTCATACAAAAATGGCCATCACCGAAGCTGTGGCTTCTGATAATTCGGGTAGTCTTAAGATTATTTGGTACAATCAGCCCTTTTTAGAGCAATCTTTAAAAGAAGGCCAGAGTTACCGTTTCAGTGGGAAAGCTAAGTTAACTGCCAAAGGACTGACCCTGCAAGCTCCCTCTTTTGAAATAGCCAGCAGAGAAAAAACTCAAACTGGAGGATTAATTCCCGTTTACCATGTCACTGAAGGGCTTTCCCCTAAAATGTTCCGGTATTTTATAAGACAAGTGATTCCTTATGCTACCAATTTAAAAGAATACTTACCGACAGATATTATTCAGCGCCAAAACTTCTTATCTTTTGCAGAAGCTGTCAAAAAAATTCATTTTCCTGAGAACAGGCAAGACGTAATGGCTGCTAAAACAAGGCTAGGATTTGATGAATTATTTATTTTTCAATTAAGCTATCAAATCAAAAAAGTTCGCTGGCAAAAAAATAAAGCTATTAAAATAAAACGAGATGTCAAATTTATAAAAAAGATTTTAAGTAAGCTTCCTTTTGAATTGACGAGAGATCAAAAAATAGCTCTATGGGAAACCGTTAGCGATTGTAGTCAAACAGTTCCTATGAATCGATTGCTGGAAGGTGACGTAGGCAGTGGAAAAACAATTGTGGCTGTAATTGCCTGCTTCAATGCCTCTCAAAAAGGATACCAAACAGCGTTAATGGCTCCTACAGAAATTCTAGCTCGTCAGCATTTTGAAGAAGTAAAAAAGATTGCTGGTCAATTTAACATCCACTGTGCCTTGCTAACCAATTCTTTGAGTATTTCTTTCCGTAAAAGACAACACCAAAGTACCAAGGAACAATTATTGCAAAAAATAAATAAAGGAGAAATAAAATTAGTTGTTGGCACTCATGCTGTAATTCAAAAAAATGTTAACTTTAAAAATTTAGCTCTAGTGGTGATTGACGAACAACATCGCTTTGGAGTAAAACAACGTTCTTACCTTATTAACACGACAGAAAAAACAAGAGACGGGCTACCGAATACAGTTCCCCATCTTTTATCTATGACTGCCACACCAATCCCTCGCTCCTTGGCTCTTACCGTTTTTGGAGATTTAAATATTTCTTTAATTAAACAACTCCCTAAGGGACGAAGAAAAATAATTACTAAAATAATAACTCCTCGCCACCGCTCTCAAACTTATCAATTTATTAGAGAACAAATTAAAAAAGGAAGACAAGCTTTTATTATTTGCCCCTTAATTGAAGAATCGGAAATATTAATAGCTAAAGCAGTTAAGGCAGAATATGAAAAACTTAATCAAGAAATTTTTCCTGATTTAACGGTTGGTCTTTTGCACGGAAAGTTAAAGACCGTTGAGAAAGAACAGATTATGAAAAAATTTAGCCAGAATAAAATTTCAATTTTAATCTCTACTTCAGTGGTAGAAGTGGGAATAGACATTCCTAATGCTACTGTAATGGTAATTGAAGGGGCTGAAAGATTCGGGCTTTCTCAGCTTCATCAATTTCGCGGTCGAGTAGGACGAGGTAAACACCAATCTTTCTGTTTTCTCTTTACCGAATCTCCTTCTCAAAAAACATGGGAAAGAATAAAATCCCTGGAACAAACTCAGGATGGATTTAAATTAGCTCAAAAAGATTTAAATATGAGAGGCCCCGGAGAACTTTTAGGAGAGCGCCAATCAGGATTTTCTAATTTAACCATTGCTTCCTTGAGAAATATTCAACTTATAAAAACCTCCCGAATGGAAGCGGAGACTTTAATTAAAAAGGACCTTCAATTAAAGTCCTGTCCCTTGTTGAAAAAAAGAATGAAATTATTCAATAAAAATGTTCACTTTGAATAAAAGCCAGTCTTTAGCCTCCTCCTAATATGCCAATAGAAACACCTATTACTCCCATTACCGCTGAAATTATCCAAAAACGCATAACAACTTTAGACTCGGGCCAGCCCTTGGCTCTAAAATGGTAATGGATAGGAGCTGCTAAAAATATCTTTTTACCATGAAAGAATTTTTTGGAGATGAGCTGGATAATGACTGATAAAGCTTCCGCCACATATATGAAACAGATAAAAGGTAAGACTAAGGATGAATTAGTAAGCATAGCTACCACTCCTAGAGTCGTTCCAAGGCTAAAAGCTCCTGTATCTCCCATAAAAAAACGTGCTGGATGGATATTAAACCACAAGAAAGCCAATAATCCCCCACTAAGCACTCCACATAGAGCTGCCAAATCTATTCTCCCTTGAAAAAAGGCTAATAAGGAAAAAGAACTAAAAGCAAACAAAAGAATGCCTCCGTTTAAACCATCTAGGCCATCAGTCACATTGGAGGCCGTTGCCATGGCTAGAATCACGAAGATAAAGTAGGCTATGTACCACCAACCTATTTCAAAATCACCAATACCAGGAAGATGAATACTGTCATAGCCCAACTTAAAATGAAACCAGAGACCTCCTATTAAAGCGATTACTAACAACCAGAGCACTCTATAAAGAAACCTAATACCACCACCCTTATTACTACCAATCCCTCGAGAGCTAAAATAATCATCCAATAATCCAATAAAACCAGTGGTTACTAGGGCAAAAATTGGTAACCATGTTTGGGAACGAGAGAAAAAATTTAAATTTCCCCAAAATCCTTGGGGATCTATTTTAGAAACCACTAGAAAAATTAACGCCAATATAAAAGCCGTAACCCAAACCAATAAACCTCCCATAAGTGGCGTTCCTTCCTTATTTTTCGTAACACTTCTAGTAATAGGAGCCTTATCTCCATCCACAGTCGTTCTTTTAGTCTTTGCTCTGAAACGTTTACTATACAGAAAAGCAGTTAGTAAGGGTGCCCAAAAAATAGCCAAGACAAAAGCAAAAAGGCTCAATAAAAAAACTTTTATTAAATCTACATACAGCGGAACCGTAAGAATTTGAGCAAATTCCATAAGCTTAGTTATTATTTGACACAATATTATTATCTCAATCAATCCATAGTAGCTTGATAATTGTTATTTACCAATAATAATTATCAAAACCCCAATTAATCATCTCTTGCATCTCCTCCCAACGCATTGTTTTATCACCATTTAAAATCACTCCTATAATCTCTCGCTGTTTTTTCTTACTCCGCATGCCTGTCATTAAACAATATCCTGCATTATAGGTAAATCCTGTTTTACCGAAGATTACCCTAGGGGCTAAAGCTTCGTCTTTCAAGAAAATATTAGTATTTCCTACTCGGTGAGAAAGTAGTCCATCACAAGAATCAACCTGGATTGGCCCATGAATTTGCATTGTTTTAACTATTTTCTTTTTTTGAGAAGCATATTGAGCAATTTTAGCTACATCATAGGCGGTAGAATAAGAAATTTCGTCTTCTAACCCTGACGGTTCTTGAAAATTAGTGTCTTGAACACCTATTTCTCTTGCTTTAGCATTCATTAGCTCTGCAAATTGCTGTTCGCTCCCCGCTAAATGTTCAGCTAGAGCAATGGCAGCAGTATTGTCAGAATTCATAACCATTGCCTTAAATAAATCACCGGCTTCTACAATCTCATCTTCCCTGAAATGAACTCCGGCTCCTCCCGAAAAAGTCGCTTTATGACTAATCTTGACATCTTCTTTCCAACTACCAATTTTTTCATCTACCACAATAGCCGTCATTATTTTAGTTAAACTGGCTATGGGCATCTTTTTTCTTTCATCCTTTTTATATAAAACTTTACCGCTCGCTATATCAATAGCAATCGCAGAATGCGACCATAAAAGAGGTGGCTGAGGATTTGCATCCTCAATTAACCTAGGAATATTTTCAAATTCTTTCAAAGAAATGATTTCATTGGTTTTTCCTTCCGCTGGGACAATAAAATCCGCGGTTTCTACTACCGGAGTTTCCGTGGATTCTAATCCTTGGACAATTTTCCAAGTTCCGCCGAAAGTAACGGCTAATATAATAACTAAAAGTGAAACTAACATTTGGGTTTTTCTTCTTGAGCTAAAAAGTTTTTTAATTTTTCATCTTCAGCCAGCTCTTGATACGCGGAGAGATCTTCAACTTTCTCAATCCCTAAAGACTTGAGAAATTTTAAACTAGGAGAATACTTTTTTACTCCATTGACTTCTTTCAATACAATCATTCCTTTAATTGTTAAATTTCTAATAGTTCGCGATGACTGAATCCCCCTTATCATTTCTATTTCCTCTTCCGTCACTGGTTTTCTATAAGCAATTATTGCTAAAACTTCCATACTGGCCTTCCCTATTTTTTCTTCTTCCCGACGCTTAATAAGTTTTTTTACAAAACTAGCATTAACCGAATCTGTGACCAGTTGATATCTCCCATTGGCAGTTACCACTTTCAGGCCACTAAGTTCTAAAGTTTTAGCTACTTGCTTTAAAGCAAGACTTACTTTAGTTTTACTAATTTTTATTAATTTAGCAAGACTAGAAGAAGTCAGTGGCACGTCACTGACAAAAAGTAAAGAGATAATTATTTGACTTATTTTATTGAGGGACATTTTCCCCTGTTGCCTTGGTTTCATCGGGTTTACTTTCTAATGCTTCTAAACTACTCGTATCACCACTTCCATCAACTTCATCTTTTGACAAAAGCAATTTTAGAACAGCTGTACCAAACTTTTTGCTTGTTACAATAATTACTCCATCTTTAGCAACGGCATAATCAAGAGAAAGTAGCTGGTCGGATGTAAAATTAATATAGCGTCTTTGTTCACTGACGGTACTGTCGCTAAATAATTTATCACTCTTTAAAAATTTTTGATTGCTAGCCGAGTAAAGAGATCTTAGATCATTAGCCATGGTAGTCTCCCACCCCTTAAAAAAATCTAGAGAAAGGCTTGACCCTGTTTTAGAAATAAACAGCATTCCCAGCCTAATCTGACCGTTAACCTTGACATCTTTTGGCTCAAAATAAATTAATAATTTATAAGTAGCTAATCGCTCTTTTAATTCAGCTTCTTTGCCCGGTATTAATTTTAGTCCAAAGATATTCGTCAGCTCATCTAGTGTTAATAAACTATCCTCCTTATAGATATTCAAGAAATAGACTTCATTTTCTGAAAAAAGATTTAGATTCTGTTCAATATAATTGTAGACGCTTTCTTTAGTAATCGCTCCGTCATCTAGCTCTTTTTCTGAAATACCAAATATATATTGTTGTATCTTTTTAAGAAAATTTTTCTTTTTGCCAGTTAAATCTTTCGCAAATAAATTTATTTCCATTATCTGACTATTGCCTAAAAGCTGTTGAGTGTTGAGAGAAGAATAGTCAACAGGAGTTTCTTCAGTAGTTTCTTCAGGGATTTCTTCTTTTGGTGCTATTGGTTCTTGCACTTCTTGTGACTCCGGTACTTGATTTTCTATTGGTTCATTCAGCTCTTGTGATTCTGGTGCTTTTTGCGATTCATCAGATAGCTCATATAATTCATTCTCATCTCCTTCATCACTAACTCCTACACCTAATACATTTTTACCTTTTTCTATGACCCCTGAAATAAAATTATTAACATTACTTAAATTACTATCAGAAAAAGAAAGCAAAATAATACCAGCCACCAAAAACAATAAGGCAATAATAAGCGGTATAATGTTTTTTTTAGGCTTGTTCGGGGTAGAAGCAGTTTTCTTTTGAGGAGAATTAAAATTCTTTTTAATTGGACTATCAGCCCTAATATCAATTTTTGATTTAATCCCTTTTTCATTTTGAGGAGAAGGCTCATTATCAGCCTCATCAGTCTTTTTGGCAATAAAAGAAGAAAAGAAATCTTTTATTTTTTGATCCAAGGATAATGCTTTTTTAAACTTAACAGGTTCAGACTTCCCTTCTTGTTTAATTTTATTTTCTTCTCTGACAAAAAGAGTAAAATTCTCCAAAACATCCTTTGTCTTTCCTTTTGTCTTTCCTTTAGCAAATGCTTTCAACTTATCGAAAGTAATCAATTCTATTTTTATTTTATTGTCATCTGTTTTTGTTTGCATGGTATTAAAATTTCTTTTAAAAAATTTCAGGAATCATTAAGCTTCTAACATTAAAATATCTCCTAGAAAATTTTTCTGTTGTAGCCGAACCTTTGCTCTTTTAGCTAATTCTAAAGAAGCTAAAAAAGTTAAAGTAATTTCTGCCCGATTCATGTTTTTAGAAAATTTAAAGAAGCTAGTTTTTTTTGATTTTGTTATACTTTCAAATATTGATTGAATAACGCTACTTATTTCAATCCGAGAGCTTACAGTCTCTTCTCTTAATGTACTAAAATTTGGCAATTTATTCAACACCCCTTCAAATACAACTCTCAAGCCATTTTTGTCTATGGCTAAATTTTTCAAGTTGTCACTGTTCTGATCTAATCTATGAATATATTGCCTACAGAAAAAAGGATTTTTAAGATATAATTTTTCTATTTTTTTAGTAGCTTTTCTAAATTTTGCGTAAATAATAACTCTCTGCTCAAAATCGGAAACTTCTTCCTCTTTTTCTTTAGCAGTTTTGTCAGATAGAGGTAATAAGTTTAGTGATTTTATTAAAGCCAGCTTAGATGCTACTCCAAGAAAGCCAACTAACTCCTCAAGACCAATTCTGTTCTTCTCTACATACTCTAAGTATTGATCCGCTACTTGCGACAAAACTATCCGGTTAATGCTCAAATTATTTTGCTCAATAAGCTCCAATAATAAATCAAGAGGACCTACGAAATTATCTACATCCAAGAAACGATTATTATTTTTACTGTTTTGTATTGTTTGATCCAAAATTTTATTTTTATTTATTTTTTAAAACACTAACAATTGTTCTTTATAAATAATCCTTAACTTTGTCAGCTAATTCATTCAGATCATAATCGGCCTTGATTAAAAATTCATTGGCTCCTAATTTGATAGCCTTAGCTTTCTCACTCTCCTGGCCGAGATTAGATGTTACAATAATTTTAATATTTTTAGTTTCAGGATCTTGTTTGATTAATTTTATAACTTCAAATCCATCTAACTCGGGCATAACCAAGTCCAAAAGAACAACGTCTGGTTTTATTTTTCTTATTTTATCTATCGTTTCCTTGCCGTCTGTAGTAACCGTCAAATCATATTCGCCATTGCCAAATTTCTTCTTGTATATTTCTACCAACATTTCATCGTCTTCCGCTATAAGTATTTTCTTTTTTTTATTTTCTTCTTCCATTTTATTTTTTTATAATTTCTAATCTGGAGAAATCAGTAACTTTAATATTTTCTCCCAGTTTACTAATTTTTTCTTTTATTAAATCCTCTATTGTAATCTCTGGATTCTTTATAAAATCTTGGGTCAAAAGTGAGTTTTCTTTCTTAAACTTTTCGAGTTTGTTGTCAATAATTTTCTTAATAACATCTTTAGGCTTAGAGCTTCCTTTTAAAACCTTTTCTTCTACACTTTTCTCTTTTTCTAGAACGCTAGCAGGGATATCCTCTGGACTTAGGTATTTAGGATTCGTAGCAGCTATCTGCATAGTAATATCTTTGGCTAATTGTTGGAACTCTTCGTTTCGAGCAACAAAATCTGTTTGGCAACTAATTTTAACTAAAGCCCCAATAGTATTATTGGAATGGACATACGAAGCAACAATGCCTTCACTGGTTTCTTTTTGAGCTTTATTTGTTGCTGAAGTTTCTCCTTGTTTCCTGAGCTCTAACATGGCTTTTTCCATATTTCCTTCTGCCACAACTAAAGATTTTTTGCATTGCATAATACTGGCTCCAGTCATACTTCTTAATTTTTTAACTTTTTCAGCTGTTATTTTCATCATCTTAAAAATCTAATTAACTAATTTAAAAAATAATATTAGTTGCATTCTCTAATTTTATTAAGATTTCTTTATTTTAGCTACGATGTAGGCTAACAAAAACTTTAACGATTTAACTGCATCATCATTGGTAGGAATAGGGACATCAACTACTTTTGGATCAGCGTTAGTACCTACTAAACCTATAATTGGAATTCCCATTTTACTCGCCTCCTTTACAGCCAAATCTTCAAGGACCGTATCAACCACGAAGACAGCAACCGGCAATGTTTTCATGTGCTTAATCCCACCCATCCTTTTATTGAAACGCTCTATTTTTTTATTAAAAACAGATTGTTCCTTTTTGGTATATTTCTTTAATTCTCCTTTTTCTTGAAGATCTTCTAAAATAGAAAGTTTTTCTATTCTCTTTTTTATAATTTCAAAATTCGTTAAGGTTCCACCCAACCAGCGTCCAACAACATAAGGCATCTGGCAATATTCTGCTGCTTCTTTCACAATATCTTTAGCTTGACGTTTAGTCCCAACAAAAAGAATTTGACCACCTTTATCTATTTTAAGCCTCATAAGCTCAATCGCCTCTTTTAAGTTCTTTTCCGTTTTGACTAAATCAATAATATGAACTCCTTGACGAACCGTAAAAATATAATCTTTCATAGCAGGATTCCAACGAGACTTTTGGTGTCCAAAATGGACCCCAGCTTTAAACATATCTTCTAAAGAAATCTCTTGCCCCTGAAAAGATTCAATTTTGTCCTTAAGGCTTAATTGACCTTTTTGTTTCACAGAAGAACTATCATCTTTAATTGTTGATTTTGCAACAATTGGTTTTTCTTGAGTAGAAATTGAACTAGTACTTTTTTCCTTTGAGTTGCTGATTGTTTTCATTGTTTAGATTATCAATAATATTTTATACTTTTTCCATCTTGGAGCCCGAGACCGGATTCGGACCGGTGACCTACTCCTTACCATGGAGTTGCTCTACCAACTGAGCTACCCGGGCATAATTTCACCCCTCTAACTAACTACATTTCCTGTTGTTACTATTTCTTCTACGCCCCGGTAATCATCCTCCCAACTCTTTAATGAATTTTTTGGCCGTTACATTTCCTTTATTAATCTTGATGGCCTGGTTGAAAGAAGCTCTAGCATCTTTCAAATTGTTTGAATCTTTATAAAGCTTCCCTAGCTCAACATAAGCCTCATCGTCGCCATGATTTAAAGAAATTTTTCTAATAAGTGCCTTTTCTTGCCTTTCAAACATTACTCTTTTAACCTCTTCTACATTAACATGCTCTGAAGAGGAAGCTTTTGGCTTTAAAGGTTTGGCAATTTCCTGTTTTTTTAGAGAATCTACCTTGATAAGATTCTTACTGGTGGCCAATTTCTGCTTTATCTTAGAAACTCTTTCTAAAATTGATCTCTTGTCTTCCTTTGACTCATCCGTAACTCCAACTACTTCTTTCTTTTCATCCACAGCCGGTTGTCCTTCTCCTCTTTTGCGCCGTAATCGCTTTATAATCTCCATAATCTTGGTATCACTCTGAAGAACCATTACCTTTATCCTGCGTAACATTTTTTCAAGCCCTCTAAAAAGTCTTTCTTTCATTTTTTCGGGACCAAGATCCTCTGAAGATTTTGTTCTATTTTCAAATTCCTTCTTATCAAACTTTTTAATAGAGCTAATTACTTTTCTACCTATCAAAAACAACACCGCCGCCGCAGAGATTATCATTAACAATTGAGGAATGAATTCTTTAAGCATATTTTAACAAAAAAACATTTATGTCTTCAGATATCTTCTAATGGCAATAAAACTACTAGTTACTCCCAAAAGCACTCCTATAAGCAATTGAATCCCTACAATATATACTATATTTTGGTGTAAAAATTGAACCGTATCAATCTGAATGCCTGCGTTAGCAAAAAATGGAGTAAAATAATGAGCTAACGGATACCAAATAATTCCCACTACTAAAGCGGCGAAGACCCCATATAATACACCCTCCGTAATAAATGGCAAGCGAATAAACCAATTGCTGGCTCCAACCAGCTTCATTATTTCAACCTCAGTTCTATAAGTATACATAGTAAGCCTGATAGAATTGAAAGTAACTAAGATTGCTATAATAACAAAAATCAACACCATAATTGCTCCAGTTTTCCTGATAGAATTTATAATTTTATTCAATTTTTCAATTTCTCCCTTATGATCAGAATAGTCCATCTTAGAGACATAGTCTTTATATTTACCAGCCACTAATTCATTTTCAATTATTTCATACTTACTTGGATCATGAACTTTGATGCTCAAAGAAGCTTCCAGCGGATTTTCTTTCAGCTCTTTCAAGGAATCCATAATTATTGCATTACCATGATATCTTTCTTTTAACGAACCCAGTGCATCACCTCGGGAAGTATAATCAACTCTCTTAACTTCATCCATAGACTCAAGATCTTTCTTAATCTTGGATATCATTTGCTCGCTGGTATTAGTTTCAAAATATGCACTAACACTTATTTTGTCTTGAATCTGCTCCAGCACTAAGTTGGCAATTAAAATAAGGCTCAGCAACACACTTATAATAAATAGCGTTAAAGCTATAACGCTGGTGGTCGCGATACTTAACCAGCCATTTCTTATAAAATTCTTAGCTCCTGCTTTAACTGCTCGATAAAGAGTTGTCTTCCACATCAAATATAAAATAAAAGCTTAAATCATGTATTTACCCTTTTCTTGGTCTCTAATAATGCGTCCATCATCAATGCCTACTACTCGTCGATTGACTCTATCAACCGTTTCCTTGTCATGAGTTGCTAAAACTACCGTGGTGCCTAATTTATTAATCTTTAAAAGTAATTCAATAATATCCCAAGTATTAATAATATCCAGGTTCCCCGTTGGTTCATCAGCAATCAAAACTTCAGGATGGTGCACCAGCGCTCGAGCAATCGCTACCCTTTGTTGCTCTCCTCCAGAAAGTTCATTGGGATAAGCATCAAATTTTTTTTCTAAACCAACAATGTTCAGAATTTGAGAAACGCTTTTTTTAATCTCGCTTGATTTTACTCCTGACACTTCCAGGGCAAAAGCAATATTCTCATAAACTGTTCTAGTAATCAATAATTTAAAATCTTGAAAAATAACTCCAATTCTCCTTCGGTGATAGGGCAATTCCTTCTTGGTAATTTCACTTAAATCTACTTTGTAAAAAATTATCCGACCGCTGGTTGGTTTTTCCTCTAAGGTCAGCAATTTTACAAGAGTTGATTTGCCTGTACCGCTTTGACCGACAATGGAAATAAACTCCCCCTGTTTAATCTTAAGATTAACATTAACTAAAGCGGTCACATTTTTATTATAAATTTTGCTTACGTTGCGATACTCAATCATTGTTGGCTTTTGTTTTTAAATTTAAATTATGTTTAATTCTCCATCTAAGACTGCTTCTACCCTTGAATCCTTGGCACCACTTTTATGGTTTTTAACCATTTTATAAGGATGCAGGATATAAGAACGAACTTGATTACCCCATTCAGCTGATTTATGTTCACCTTTTAACACTTTTTCCTTTTCTTTTTTTCTTGTTTTGTTTAAAAGATAAAGTTTCCCTTCAAGAATTTTTTTCGCACTTTCTTTATTCTGTAATTGGCTTCTTTCGCTTTGGCAAGATACCACTAAACCGGTTGGTAAATGAGTAATACGGACAGCCGAATCTGTTGTATTCACATGCTGGCCACCTGCTCCACTAGCATGAAATGTATCAATTTTTAAATCTTTCTTTTCAATTTTCACCGTTGCTTCTTTAACCTCGGGAATAACTTCTACCGAAGCAAAAGATGTTTGACGTAAATTATTAGCATTATACGGAGATAATCTTACCAGCCGATGAACCCCAGTTTCTCTCTTTAATTCAGTATAAGCTTTTTTACCTTTAATCTCAAGTGTTACATTTTTTATTCCTGCTTCAGATCCGTGAGAAATTGTTATTATTTTAACTGATAATTTATTTCTTTCAGCAAACTTTAAATACATCCGTAGCAACATTTCTGCCCAATCTTGCGCATCTATTCCTCCTGCTCCTGCCATAATCTGTAAAATAGCTTTGGAGTGATTATAAGGTTCTTCTTCTGTTTTACGCAATCTTTTTAAGTTTTTCCTAATTTCTTCATATTGAGTTTCAGCCTCTTTTAATATTTTATCATCATTAAGAATATCTTCAAGTTCCTTTAATTCTTTTATATCTTCTCTGACTTGAAACACTGCTCCAGTCTCCTTTTTTAAATGCTGGAGAGTAACGGTTAATTTTTTAGCCTTATTTTTGTCTTCCCAGAAATTATTTTCCCCCATTAATTTCTCAATTTTCCTAATCTCTTTTTCTTTTGAGGCCAAGTCAAAGACGGTCGCTTACCTTTGAAAAAGCATTCTGTAGCTGTTTAATTTTAGCTTTAAAATTTACAACCATAGCTAAATTTATTACTCAATAATCTATTATCACTATGCTAAAAATACACTTTCTTGTCAATTTTGTGAAAAATTTACTTGAGCATGGCAATTTATTTTTTATTTTCGATTGTTTTTAAGATTGATTTGGTAAGATAGATAGGGTCCATAAAGTTCATAAAGTTCATAAAGTTTGTAGAATTTATAAAGTTAAAAAGTATGAAAGCATATAAATTTGAAGACATAGAATTTTGACAGAAAGCCCGAGTGTTAAATATTAAAACAAGGAAAAAACTGGTAGATTGTCGAGATTTTAATTTTAAGAATCAAATAGAGAGAGCTCTTTTATCAATTATGAACAATATCGCAGAAGGGTTTGAAAGAAAAACTAACAATGAATTTAAATACTTTTTATTTATTGCAAAAGGGTCTTGTGGGGAAGTTCGTTCAATGCTTTATCTCGCCTATGACTTAAATTATCTAACAAAAAAACAGTCGAAGTCTCTTTATATGTCATCAATTGAGATTTCTAAAATGATTTCAGGATTTATTAAAAAACTTTAACTTTATGAACTTTCCACTTTTCACTTTCAACTTTATGAACTTTCAACTTCTCACTTGTTACTTGTTACTTTATGAACTTTATGAACTTTCAACTTATTACTTTATAAACTATCAGTCTCTATACTAATTTTTCTTTAAAGAGTATTGTTGTTATATATTGCGGAAGTAGCTTAGTTGGTAAAGCATTTGCTTCCCAAGCAAAAGACCGCGGGTTCAAATCCCGTCTTCCGCTCCAAATAAAATATTGCTTTGCTTTTGTCGCGAGGAGGTTGGGTTCACCCTGTCATCCGACAGGGTGCCACGTCGAATGACGTGGCAAATCCCGTCTTCCGCTCCAAATAAAATATTGCTTTGCTTTTGTCGCGAGGAGGTTGGGTTCACCCTATCATCCGACAGGGTGCCACGTCGGACCTGTCCCGCGAATGCTGGGATGACGTGGCAAATCCCGTCCGGCATACGCCGGATCTTCGATCTTCCGCTCCAGATAAATTGTATCCCGTCCCGCATTCTTGCCCGGCGGATACCGGGCGCCGGATTTACAATCTCCGCTCCATCTTAAAAACCGCTCAAAAAAGCGGTTTCAATTAAAACAATCGTTATTTCTTATCTTCTCAGATTATCTTTGAATCTTCCAACAAATTAAAGTATTTTCTAGAAGCATAGCCACCGTCACCGGTCCTACTCCTCCCGGCACCGGAGTTATCGCTGAAGCAATTTCTTTTACCTCCTCAAAATCAACATCTCCCGTTAATTTATATTGCCCCTCGCCATTTTGTTCTCTGGTGATTCCCACATCAATTATTACTACTCCCTTTTTAACCATGTCCTTTTTAATCAAATGAGGATGTCCGACTGCAGAAATCAGAATATCTGCTTGGCGAGTATGTTTTCCTAAATTTTCAGTTTCTTTGTCGCAAACATCAACCGTAGCCCCTTCTTCATCTAGAAGCTGAGCAATAGGCTCACCCGCGATATAACCTCTGCCAATGACAACGGCCTGTTTTCCCTTAATAACCGTCCCTGCCTCTTTAATTAAATAAAGGCATCCCTTGGCAGTACAAGGAATTATTTCTTTTATTTTATTAGGAGAAAAACCATCTACATCTTTACGAGGATCAATCAGAGAAATAATTTTAGAAAAATTCAGTTCCTTGGGAATGGGAAGCTGGACTAAGATTCCAGTAATACTTGAATCTTCATTTAATCTTTTAATTTCTTTTTGCACTAGACAGTTTTCGTTTTTGGTAGCCTGAATGGCCTCAGCCTCATCAATTAAAATTGTTTCTGATTCAATCCCCACTCTCCTACAAGCCTCTAACTTATTTTGCACATAAACTGAAGAAGCCGGATCTTTTCCCACTTGGATGACGGCCAATTTAGGCAGAGAGGTCATTTGAACCACTTGTTGCCTAATATCTATCTCTATTTTTTCAGCAATTTTTTTACCATCTAAAATTAAAGTCATGGAAAAATAATTATGAGTTGTTCTGTCTTTGCTTGTTGCCGAGTTTAGGAGAGCCTTTGGCTGGCAATTCCCTTTTCCCCTGTCATTCCCGTGAAAGTTAACTAATTCGTTGACAGATATGTCATTCCCGCGCAGGCGGGAATCCAGAAACTAGAATAAAATTTCTGAGACTAAATACAAATTAACAATTACTAGAAAGCTGACTTACATAAATTTTTAAGTTTTCTATAAATTTTCTAGAAGAAATAAATACTGTTAAAAAATTGATTTACTATTACAATAAAATGAGGTTAGCCCAGTCTAAATATCTGGACCCCCGCCTTCGCGGGGGTGACTAGCTACCAAGTAGCTAGTCACTTTATGAACTTTATGGACTTGATAACTTCCCCGTCTTTACAGCTCTGGATAAATTGGGAATTGTTGACAAAGTTCTCTAACAATCTTTTCTGATTTCTTAATTACTTTTGAGTTTTTACGATTTTCTAAAGCGTCACTCATTGCTTCTGCTAGAATTTTCATCTCTTTTGCTTTCATCCCTCTGGTAGTGGCACAAGGAGTGCCTAATCTAATTCCACTTGGTGAAAAAGGCGAACGGGAATCATTAGGAATCATATTTTTATTAACCGAGATACCAATTTTATCTAAAAGTTTTTCCGCTTCCTCTCCATTAATTCCTTTAGAGGTAACATCCATTAAAATTAAATGGTTGTCGGTACCTCCAGAAATTAATTTGAAATCTCGCTCTAAAAAAACTTCTGCCATGACTTGAGCATTTGTAACAACCTGCTTGGCCCAATTTTTAAATTTACTGGTACCGGCTTCTTTTAAGGCCACCGCTATTCCGGCAATAGTATGCTCATGAGGTCCTCCCTGAAGTCCAGGAAAAATGGCTCGATCTATTAAAGATGGCAGATTCCTACGATTAATTTTCGCTGGTTTTTTTAGAGGGTTAGAAGTAGCCCCATTGCATAAAATAATTCCTGCTCGTGGTCCTCTTAAGGTTTTATGAGTAGTAGAGGTTATAACATCTGCCTTGCCTGCTGGAGATTGATGCACTCCAGCAACCACTAATCCTGCGATATGAGCAATATCTGCTACAAAAAAAGCTCCGTATTTTCTGGCTAATCTTCCAAAGGTTTTAAAATCATACTCGCGAGGGTAAGCGGTAGCTCCAGCAAAAATAAGCTTGGGACGGTGTTTTTTTAAAAGTGCCTCCACTTGATTAAAGTCAATGAATCCATTTTTATCAACTCCATAGCCAACCGAATTGAAGTAAATGCCAGAAAAATTAACTTTGTGACCATGAGTAAGATGTCCTCCGTGCTGAAGTTGCATTCCCATCACTGTATCTCCCGGTTTACAAAGAGCCAGATAAACAGCTTGATTGGCTGGACTGCCGGAATATGGCTGAACATTTACATGGCTAACTCCAAATAATTTTTTAGCTCTATCAATCGCTAATTGTTCTAATTTATCTGTATAAGTTTGCCCACCGTAATAACGCTTTTTAGGGAAACCTTCCGAATATTTATTATTAAAAATGGATCCCATGGCCTCTAAAACAGCCCGGGAAGCATAATTTTCAGAAGGAATCATCTCCAAACCATTTTGTTGACGATCCAATTCTCCGGTTATTAAATTAAACACTGCCGGATCAGTTTTTTTAACATGAGAATATGCTTTGTGTCTTTCCTTCATGGTGTTGGCTTAATTAGTTAGAAGGTGAAAAGTTTATAAAGTGACTTGTCACCCCCGCGAAGGCGGGGGTCCAGAGCAAATTTAGGAAAAACTAACTTGGTAAGGTGGGGGAAGGGAATCGCCAGCCAGAGGCCCGCCTAGACTCGGCGAGGCTGGCTGGTCGCTCTTCGAGCGAGATTCCCGTTTGCCTCGCCGTGTCACAAAACTGTAATGGGTACATTAGTTAGCGAGCTTAGGCGGGCTGGAGTTTATCCCGTCGGACCTGTCCCGCGAATGCTGGGATGACGGGACGGGAATGACAGGGGAAAAAGACAAGACGAGAATGATTAATTATAACAAAATTTATCACAATTATCTGCCGGTGCTCCCAAATCCGTCCGCACCTCTATTAGTTTTTGGGAATTTATCAACTTCTTTGATCTTAGGTTTAATGACTTCTTGAATTAAAGCCTGAGCTATTTTTTGTCCTTTTACAATTTTATAATCTTTCTGCCCTAAATTTACCAGTCCAATAAACCATTCGCCAGTATAATTACTATCAAAAACTCCTCCTATTGTTTTGATACCATAATCTCGAGCAATCCCTGACTTGTCCCAAATTAATCCTACATAGCCTAATGGAATTTTTACCGCAATCCCTGTACGACAAAAAATTCTTTCTCCAGATTTTAAATTAACATCTTCAACGGAGAACAGATCCATCCCCGCATCACCTTCTAAAGCAACTTTAGGAATTTTAGCAATGGGATCAATTTTTTTAATTTGAACTTCCATTTTATAGTTTAAACTTTTACAATTTAAGCTTGCAAATTATAACTCCAGAGAAATATATTTTTACTATATTTTAAAATTACTTTTCACCGTCTCCCAAATCATATCACTAATTTCTTTTCTGGACAGTATTTTTCCTCTTTTGGCACAGTTTATTTTTATCCAGCTACCGCTGCCCTTAATCATTTTAACTGCACTCCTTCTCGCTTTAGTCAAATGATTAATATTATTTTCATGCAAATCCTTTTTCCTCTTGAATTTACCCTTTTTAGTTTTCTCTTCTCTTTCATTAAGTAAATCTTGCGAGACTTGAACAGGAACATCTAGATATAAAATCAACTGAGGCTTGGGTATTTTGAAAACATCAAACTCCATTTTATCCAACCATTCAATAAACTGTTGTCGCTCTTTTTTATTAGCTATTTTCCCACCTTGATGAATTTGGTTGGCGCTGGTATAGCGATCAGCTATTACAAAATATCCCTGATTTATCCAGTTTTCAATTGCTTGGCTAGATTCAAATCTATCGGCGGCATAAAGCACAGAGGCTATGCGAGGGCTTAACTTTACGAAATCTCCATGTTCGCCAGCCAAACATTCTCCTACAAATTTACCAAAGAAATTATTTTTATATCTCGGAAAATCAATCTTTTTTACTTTACAGCCCTCATTTTTTAATTTTTTGAACAGTAAATTTGTTTGAGTCGCCTTACCACTTCCATCTATCCCTTCAATCACTATAAATTTACCTTTTTTAAATTTAGCCCTCATGGTTCTAAAATTTTTAATTCATAATTCCCTAAAGCCATTTTTCCAAGTCATAAATTGTTGGCAAGGAAAGGTCTGCATTTTTAGACTGTTTCCAAACCATCACCGTTTGCATCCCTGCTCTTTTGGCTGGAATAATATCTTGAGCCTCTTTATCTCCTACAAATAAATGCTCTCGAGGCTTACCTTTTGTCATTTTAATAAGTTTTGAAAAACTTTTACCATTGAACTTGCCACTTTTTTCCGAATCACCAAAAATTTTATACTGAAAATCATTTTTAGGATCAATACCTAATTTTTTTAATTTTAAATAAGCATCAGCTTTGGCTGATGCAGTAACTAAAAATAAAACATACTTTTCCTGTAAATACTTTATCAAATCAACGAGCCTTTGATCCTTTTTAAGATAAAGATGAGTCTTGGCTTTTGTTGAAGCTCGCATAGCAAAATTCTCTGGATCTTTAATCCCCATTGCCCTAGCTATCGCACAACCACCCGTAATAGTTTTACGGTATTCTAAAAATTTCTTTTTTGCTTCTTGATAGCTAATTTCAAACTCGGATGCCATTAATGTATACCAAGCATTTCTAAAAGCTTCTTCTACTTTTTTATTTTCTTTATAAAGAGTTAAATCAAGATCAAGACCAACAAATTTAATTAGTGGAGGATGAATCACTGTTTTTATATTTACTGTTTATTGCTACTAACCTATTTTAATCCCTGGCCCCATAGTGGTAGAAACAGAAATACTTTTAATAAATTTTCCTTTAAGTTTTGTAGGTTTTTGTTTCTCCAGAACAGCCATCAAGGCTTTATAATTCTCAATAAGTTCTTCTTTTTTAAAAGATAATTTCCCAATAACCTGATGAATACAACCTCCGCTGTCATTTTTTAAATCAGTTTTTCCTTTACGCAAAAGACTTATCGCTTTTTTAATATTTTCAGTTACCGTTTCCGCTTTAGGATTGGGCATCAGTCCTTTAGGACCTAGCACTTTAGCAATTCGTGCTAATTGAGACATTATTTGAGGAGTAGCTAAAGCAACATCAAAAACAATCTTACCAGTTTTCCCCATTTCTTCAATTTCCGATGCACCAAACACGAAATCTGCCCCTGCTTTTTTAGCTTCTTTGGCTTTATCCCCTTCAGCAAAGACAGCAATCTTAAGAACTTTTCCTGTTCCATTGGGAAACTCAACCGAGGTTCTTATTTGTTGATCCGATTTAGCAGGATCTAGCCCAAATTTAATATGAATCTCTACGCTTTCATCAAATTTTGCCTGCTTAAAGTCCTTAAAAGACTCAATAGCCTTATCAATAGCTTTTACGCCTTTAATTTTTTCTAAATTGTTACGATAACGTTTACTCTGTTTCATTGTCTAGATTTATTCTTCAAAATTATTATTTCTTTTCTACGGTTACTCCCATACTTCTGGCAGTACCGGCAATGATTTTTCTAGCAGCGTCAATATCATTGGCATTTAAATCCTCTTTTTTCCTTTCGGCTATTTCCTCTAATTGTTTTTCGGTAATTTTACCTACTTTATCTTTTTGAGGAACACCAGAACCTTTTTTAAGGTTCACCGCCTTTTTAATAAGCTGGGAGGCAGGAGGACTCTTCATGGAAAAATCAAAACTTTGATCTTCCCAAATAGTTATTTCAACCGGAACAATGTCTCCTCCCATATCTTTTGTTTTTTCATTAAACCGGGTACAAAAATCCTGGATATTCAAACCATGTTGCCCCAATGCTGGGCCAACTGGAGGAGCAGGATTAGCTTTACCTGCCGGAATTTGAAGTTTTACAACAGCTTTTACCTCTTTCATAATATATAAAACTAAAGTTTATTAACTTGAAGAAAATCGAGTTCAATAGGTGTTTCTCGACTAAATAAATTGGCTAATACTCTAATCTTCCCCCTGTCTTTATCAACGCTTTGAATTTTTCCATCAAAATCTTTAAAGGGCCCATCAATAATTTTAACCGCATCTCCTTTATTTAGATTAATTTCATATTTAGGATCTTTGACTCCCATTCGCCGTTTAATCGTTCTTACTTCCTCGTCAGAAATAGGGATAGGAGTGGTTCCCGCTCCAGTAAATCCAGTTACATTGGGAGTATTTCTAACCACATACCAAGAATCATCGGTAACAATCATCTCCACTAACACATAACCAGGGAAAACCCGCTCTTTTATCACTTTTCTCTTGCCATTTTTAATTTTAATTCTTTTCTCGGTAGGAACAAGAACGCTAAAAATTTTATCTTGCATATCCAAAGATTCTATTCTTTGTCGAAGGTTCTTGGCAACATTTTCTTCATACCCTGAATAAGTATGGAGAACATACCAGGCCTTATGTTTTTCTAATTTTTGTTTCACACCTTCCTCTGTCTTTTTCATAAAACTTTAGTTACCAAATGGTTAAAAATAAAATCTAACATCCCTAAAAACACAGCCACCGCTAAACTTGCTAGAATAACCGTTTTTGTGAGCTTCATCACCTGTTTCTTTGTTGGCCATTTAACTTTATCCAGCTCAGCTTTAGCGCTTTTTAGAAATTTAAAAATCTTTTTCATGTCTTCTTTTTTAAAAAGACCCCTCGGAGGCCTTTCTAATCTAATTAAATAATAATCTTCTGATTGGAGAATGTCAACTTTTCCGGTCATCTCCGCGAAAGCGGAGATCCCGAGCAAATTTAGGAAAAGTTAATTTGGCAAGGAGGGGAAAAGGAATCGCCAGCCAGAGGCCCGCCTAGACTCGGCGAGGCTGGCTGGTCGCTCTTCGAGCGAGATTCCCGTTTGCGCGGGGGTGACATATACATCGGGAATGACCGAAAAAGGCTGGCTTCGTCATTTCATTCCGTGCCTGCCTGCCGCCTGACTACCGCCTGACTACCGCCTGCCTACCGCCTGCCTACCGTGAGGTAGGTGAGGTAGGTGAGGTAGACAAAGACAGAAACTTTACAAACTTGGTCACTTTACAAACTTTATGAACTTTATAACTTTACAAACTTTCCACTCTATAACCTTTACCCCTCCACCAGCTCCACAAATTCTTTAGCACATTGTTTCCAGGAAAATTTCTTGGCTTGCTTCAAACCACTAATCTTTAACACTTCTTTCAATTTTCTATCTTTAATCCCCCTTTCTATTGCCCAAG
>JAYEHH010000007.1:0-4989 GCA_034716235.1 Patescibacteria group bacterium
ATTTTGGTTGACCTTATGGCTAAAAGAATTTTTATAAAAATTACCTCCTGGATCGCTAAGTATAAAATCATTTTTAGTGTAACCCGAGATAATAATTGCATGTCCCCAACTGATTCCCCTTATATCATCTGGCAGATTATTATAACCTCGCTTCATACGACACAATAGGATTGGGTTGAGTGAAGCGATGATGGGAATATTCTTATCAATCATTTTCTTTATTAATGCTTTTGAGATTGGGCTAAAATCAATTTTACCACCAGCTTTCAGGAATTTTATAGCTGAATCTATTTCTTTGGTAACTCTTTTAGCAATAGCCTCATTAGGAAAATAATAGTTCCTCTGCTGAGGATTTTTTTTGATATTTTTTTCTCTCTTTTTAGAATAATTCAATTCTTGCTTAAGTTTTTTGATTAAGGTTTTTTGATTAAGGTTTACCCATGAAGGATCAAAAAGCTGAGTAACATTAGAATAAATCTTTGCCTTTAGGCCTTTCTCAATAACAAGCTTTCCTGCCTTGAAGTCCCAATCATACAATTTGTCGGAATCAGTAGAGATCTTGACTATAATTTCATCAAGGCTTGTTTTTATCTTCCAATATTTGAATACTGCCAAAATACAGGACGGTAAACACTCATCCTCTTTTTGTTCTTGAGTTGTAATTTTAAGTTTTTTCATAGTGTTCTACTTTGTAATGATGATAATAACACTTAAATGCTATCATAAAATATTAGAAATGCTAACTTCCCCTCCCCCAATTTAAAAAATCCTCTCCAGAAGAACTATTGCTTCTGGAGAGATTTTAGTTTTTTAGGAAGTTTGTAATAGACCTCAGCCTCCAAAATTCAATACCTGGCTATTATGCATATTTTTTAATTAAATCAATCGCTTCATCCCTTGATTTAATCCTACCATCCAATTGAGCCTCCTGTACTTCTGCTAAAATTTTTCCCACTAAAGGCCCTCTTTTTATCCCTAAAATTATTACATCCTCGCCTGTAATAATTTTAGGGATTTCAATCTTGTCCTGATCGTTAAATCTTTGTTTAATATCTTTCAATCTATCAATAAGAATATTAATATTCTCCAAATCCGGCTCTCCTTTTTCTGGCAAAGAAGCAAGAGCGTCTGCTCGCGCTAAAGAAATAAGTTCATTGCCTAAAATTTTATCTTTTAGGAATATATTATACAACTTATTAGGTTTCATTTCTTTTGCATCCCGTAATGGAAGCATGTGGTTTTTTACTAAGAATTCTGTCCCCTTTTTTAACTTATCTGAAAATCGAAATCTTTCGGCAACATTCGTTACATATTGAGTGCTTGCCTGTTCATGTCTATGAAAAGTAATTTTTCCTTCTTTTGTTTTTGATAGAGTGTCAACCTTGCCT
This sequence comes from Patescibacteria group bacterium, assembly GCA_034716235.1. Classification (GTDB taxonomy): domain Bacteria; phylum Patescibacteriota; class Minisyncoccia; order CAIUEV01; family JAHKAQ01; genus M55B174. Next base: position 1,389 of record JAYEHH010000007.1, read on the forward strand.
GTGTCATGTAAAAGTCCTGCCAACTTAAGCCTCAAAGAAGCATTAAGCGGTAAATTATTCAAAAGCATTAAAGTATGCTTAAAAACATCACCTTCACCATGAAATTTCCGCGGTTGTTCCAGATTCTTTAAATTAAATATTTCAGGCAAAATAATTTTTAATCCTCCTATTTCATCTAGAAGCTTAATAAGCTTCCCTGGTCTAGCATCAATAGCCTTAAGAATTTCCTTACTCATCACCTCTTTGGCCACTGCCATTCTTGGTTTGCCTTGTTCTTTGTCCCAAAAAACTTGCAAGCATTTTGGCAGATTTCCCTCAGGTTGAACAAATTGTTGCTTTACTTTTTCCTCGTAATTCAAAACTTTGCTTAGAAGCTCTGGATTATTATGATATATTTCTTGAGCACTTTTTTCACTCGGTTTGAAGATCTCTTTGATGGCTTTCTTCGTCCCAGATTCAATATCGGTATTAAAAATACAAGCAAATCTAAGAGCTCTAAATCCTCGAGAGAAATCCTCATTAATTATTCTTTCAACTGGGCTACCAACAGTTCTTATCTTTCTTTTGATTAAATCCTCAATTCCGTCAAAAGGATCAATAATCTCGCCATTGGCTAAATTAATAGCTATGGCATTAATAGTAAAATCTCTTCTTTCTAAATCTCTATTGATATTTAAATTATGATCAGCCTTAGTCTCGGTATCCCTTTTTATCCCACGTATACCTGATTGCCCTGATCCGGAGTAATCATCTTCCCTGGGAAAAGCTATATCAATTAATTCCTTTAGTCTTGAACCATTTGGCTTGAATTTAATTACTCCGTAAGAATTCTTAATCAAATTTTCTTTCTCCGAAGATTCCATTCTTTTAATATCAGCTTTTGGATTCCTGTCAAAAGTTATTTCTCCAAAATCAGCCAATACATCCACTAATTGAATTGGTTCGATTCTGTTAATAACTAAATCAATATCTTTTGAATCTTTGCCTAATATCGCATCTCTAACTGAACCTCCGACTAAATAAACTCCAACTTCATCGTTTATCTCTTTTAGATTTTTAATAAAATCTAATTCTTTGCGTTCAGAAAACAGCTGATAGGTCCTTTTAAGCCTATTTTCCAATTCTTCACGATTATGAATACCCAACTCACGAGGATCTTCTCCTATTGCTTCCTCGATATCACTTTTCCATGAATCCATATGGGCATCTGCCTTTTTATTATATAGTGATTTTTCGCCGATTTTTTCTAAACTCATTCCTGTTTAGTATTTTAATATTCTTCATCGTCAAGATTATGTCTCCTTATCTCATGATCATAAAAATCTTTCTGGGCAACTTTTGCATAATTAAATGCTTTTTTACGAGAAGTAAAAATGCCCACGATCACAGTAAGAATAGGTTTGGAAAGAATTATAAGCATCGTCTTTTTAACTAAGCACTACACAAATTTTATCAAATCTCTCGTAATCTTATTTTTTATTATATCAAAACCTAAGAAAATAAAAAAGCCCGCAAATCATTTTTGATTATTGGGCTTTTCTTTAAGGTTACAAAGCGAGGTTAACCGGTAGAGAAAGATGCTCTGCCATTTTTAGTTCTATCCTCTCCCACTCTCGCTGAATATGGTCCAGCAACGAGAGACCTCCCCCTCCAAAAAACTCATTGCGAGCTTTTTGAACTCGCCTTAAATCTTCTAGAGAGACAGCGCCCAAATATTTCTCTAAACTCCAAGAAAATATAGGACGTTCGTTGAAAATCTCCACCAACCATGTAATGTTTTGGATGGCAGAGGTCAAAATGCTTCCTGGCCAGGACACAAAATCCGTGTCCAAAGAGAGTGGCATAATTCGAACCATTTGGTTCGAATTAACTTTAACTTCAGACCAAATCAACACAGGACTTGAAACTGGCACAGTGCCAATTATAATCCCTTGATTGTCTAAAATTTTAGTTGAGGTTTTCCAAATTTCTCCTCTCTTACAATCTCTAGCAATAGCCTTCTCCTCAACTCTAACTCTCTCATCAAAAAATCTAATCCAAGCGTCTTCACTCGGATTTGTTTCTGGATCAAGAAATAAATTCTGGGCTGAAGCGAAGTTTCTTTCTCTCTCTTTCATAATTCTCCTCCCTCTATCTCAGTCAGTGTAACTCCTGACATTGTCTTAAAAGACAATCGGCCTTTACTGAAATAAATAAAAAATTTAAAGAACTAAATTTCTCCTACCAGAAAAATCTATTCCTAAATTTTTCTGGTAGGAGAGGAAATTTCTTTGAAATTTCCTCAGTATTCAATGTCCGCCTGAACAAGCGCCCCGGAGCTTCCCCGAAGTATTACATCTCTAGTTTATTAAGACATAGAGTTGGTCTTTTGAGGGCTAACCTCTATCGAGGATTTCAAAGAAAGACATGTCTGCCCTTCTGGCCTCTTCTGCTTCCGCTGCCCGTCTATCTTCAGCGTCGTCTGAAGCAAACGCCTCAGGGATGCTATCCTCTTCGCCGTCAAAATCCTCGCACGGCGCAGATTCAAGCCAGGCCAACCCTCTCTCTCTATCTCGATCATCTGTCATGTCAAACATAATATCCCCCTTTTTTTAAAGTTCAACTTAAAAACATAGCATACTTTTAAAAATTTGTCAATACCTGATAAGACATACCCCACTCCAAACCACAGCACCTCATCCCCCAATTCAAAAAACACCATTTACCCTGTTAAATAGTTCCTTTGCTTTCAGCAATATCTGTCAGACTTTTCAGTGCCTTGTTGGTAAGTTTATATTGTAATTTTAATATATTTTAACTATATGTTTCTTGAATAATCGCGCAAGAATCGCGCAAGAATCACGCAAAGTTTATCTAAAATTTAAATTCACTTCTAAGATATTTGATACTTTTGATTCTCAAGTCTTTATTTTCAATGAATTGTTTTTGTCTTTTATTCATAAATACACTTTGTCATCATTGCGTCATTTTTTCAAGCTCGTTGCGTCAAATTCAACAAAATTATCTCAAAAACCCTTATTTTTAGCCAATTCATTGCGTCATAATTGGAGGAATAAGAAAATGGACAAAAAATCTTGGTTAAAAAGCTGGTCCTTCTTCTTCAACTAAATCTTCGCCACAATAAGGGCATTTATAGATTGTAGCCTCGTCAGAGGTGTTATCACTGCATCCGATAAAGTTATGACCTTTGCAATAAGGACAAATAGTTTCTTCGTCGCTATAAATTTTGACCTCTTTTTTGCAATCATAGCAATAATAAGTACTCGGACCTTCGCCATTAAGCATGCTTTCTGTCCTTTGCCTATAGAAAATACTCGTCTTGAAGTCACAATTGTCGCAATGATAATAGATTATTTGTGCCATAGGAGATAGTAAGTAATTAATTATGTAAATGTTTTTATTTCTTAAAACTATCTCTATTTAATCACTTCTGCTCAGACTTGGAAAGCTGGAGAGAAATTTTAGGTTTTATGATGGTTGGCAGATTGATTGGGGGGATAATTTTAGTGATGAGTAGAAATTTAATAAGTCTATTTGAGCCCTCTCTACAAGTTCAAGTTAGGCGTTAAATCTACAAAAGTAGAAATTTAATAAGTCTATT
>JAYEHH010000008.1:0-19319 GCA_034716235.1 Patescibacteria group bacterium
CTTACCACCTGCTTCGCAGGTTTCGTGACAATTAACTGGCAACTGGCAATGATCTTGTCTTTGCCTGCCGCCTGCCTGCCACCTGCCTGCCGTGAGGTAGGTGAGGCAGGAAAACGGGAATCCCGGTACGTCTAGACGAAACTTTACCAAGTTAGCTTCTTCTAAATTTGCTCGGGACCCCCGCTTTCGCGGGGGTGACATATATATTGGGGGCGAAAAATTTAATACGAAAGATCTGTAACACAAGGCCTTGACGTTTTCTTATAATGTGCTAACCTTTCAAGTTATAAAGAATAACACTCTCTGTATTTAAGAGTGATAAATTATCCATGTCAAAAATTTAATAAGTAGAAGCAAGAATAAAGCCCAGAATAAGGGAAATGTTCTGTTTTATTTTGCATTTTTGTTATTTTTGAATTTATAATGAATTCTACCCACAAATTGAAACTTAGAAAAAGATTTAGCCCACGGTCCAGTTTTTCTAAAAGAAAGTTTTTAAACAAAATTGGAAAAATTTTCTCTCTTCCTAATCTCATAGAAATTCAAACCAAATCTTATGAATGGTTTCTCAGAAAAGGGTTGCAAGAAATTTTAGATGAAGTTGCTTATATTGAAGATTATACGGGAAAAAACTTAAAATTAACTTTTCTTGACTATTATTTAGATGAACCTAAATATGACGAGCAGGTAGCTAAAGATAAAAATGTTTCCTTTGAAGCTTCTATTAAATTAAGAGTAGAGTTAGACAATAAATATATTGGTAAAAAAACTGAACAAGAGATTTATCTAGGAGAATTCCCTGTTATGACAAAAAGGGGGACTTTTATTATTAATGGGGTAGAAAGAGTGGTTGTTTCTCAGTTGATGAGATCTCCGGGAGTATTTTTTACCATGCGGGCATTCAAGGGTAGAAAATTATTTGGAGCTAAAATTATTCCTGATCGAGGAGCTTGGCTAGAGTTTGAAACCGATGCCAATAATACTATCTCAGTTAAAATAGATCGTAAAAGAAAGGTTCCGGTTACCGCTTTAGTAAGAGCTTTTGGTTGCTCAACCAATAAAGAAATAAAAAAACTTTTTGCTGATGTAGATACTGGCAAAATAAAATACATTAAAGAAACTATTGACAAAGATGCCTCCAAGAATAGAGGAGAAGGATATAAAGAGGTTTATAAAAGGATTAGACCGGGCGACATGGCTACCGAAGAGAATGCCAAACAAATGATTGATGGTATGTTTTTTGATTCCGATCATTATGACATTTCTCAAGTTGGTCGTTATCGTATGAATGCTAGATTCAATAAAGAAATTCCTAACGATGCGGAGCATATGGTGATCTCAGCAGAAGATTTAGCCGATACTATAAAAGAGATTATTCGTTTAGATAATGATCCTCAAGCCAGTTCTGACGATATTGATCATTTAGGGAATAGAAGAGTTAGGGCAGTTGGCGAATTGGTACAATCTAAGTTAAGGACCGGTTTGTCTAGAATGGAGCGCAACATTAAAGATAGAATGAGTACTTGCGATTTGGAAACGGTAACTCCCGGTCAAATTATTAACTCTCGTCCAGTAACTGCATCTATAAAAGAATTTTTTTCTAGTTCTCAGCTTTCTCAGTACATGGATCATGTTAATCCTCTAGCAGAGCTAGAGCATAAACGAAGGCTTTCCGCTATGGGTCCCGGTGGACTTACCAGAGAAAGAGCCAGTTTTGAAGTACGTGATGTTCACCCAAGTCATTACGGTAGAATTTGTCCTATTCAAACACCTGAAGGTCCTAATATTGGGCTGGTTACTCATTTAGCTTGCTACGCCAGAGTTAATGATTATGGATTCTTGGAAACTCCTTATAGGCGAATTTTAAGAAAAATTAATCTCTCAAAAGATAATTGGAAAGAAGCATTGATAGGGGAAGACATGAAGAAACTGGGTCTCAAAAAAGGAGATAAATTAACGGCCCAGATAGTTGCCAAACTCAAAAAAGCTTCCATTACTAAAATTAATGTAGTCCCTAGAATTACTGACGATGTTGACTATCTTTCAGCTACCGAAGAAAGTAAATATATTATTGCTCAAGTTGGCTCAACCTTGACGGATGAAGGCTATTTTAAAGAAGATAAAGTCCAAGCTAGAGTTAAGGGGGAACCAACATTTGTTGCTCCCAATACTGTAGATTATGTGGATGTTGCGCCTAAACAAATTGTTAGTGTGGCGACTTCTTTGATTCCTTTTTTAGAGCACGATGACGCTAACCGAGCCTTAATGGGATCAAATATGCAACGTCAAGCTGTGTCTTGTATTAAACCAGAATCTCCAGTGGTAGGCACCGGTATTGAAGACAAGGCGGCAGCTGATTCTGGACAAGTTGTTTTAGCTGAAGAAGCGGGAGAGGTGGAAGAAGTGGATGCCACTCATGTCACCGTTAAAGCTCTAAAGAAAAATAAAGCTGGAAGTAAAAATAAAGAGACTTATAATTTATTAACTTTTGCTAAATCCAACGCTTTTACTTGTATCAACCAAGTTCCCGTAGTAAAACGAGGTCAACAAATTACTAAGGGACAACTTTTAGCTGATGGAGCCTCTACTGACAATGGAGAGCTAGCATTGGGACAAAATGTTTTAGTAGCTTTGATGCCTTGGCGAGGATACAACTTTGAAGATGCTGTTATTATCTCAGAAAGATTAGTTCATAATGATCGTTACAGTTCAATTCATATTGAAGATCATACCGTGGATGTCCGAGATACTCGTTTAGGTCCAGAAATAGTTACTCGAGATATTCCTAATATTGGGGAAGATAGACTTAAAAATTTAGATGAAGAAGGAATTATAAGGCTAGGAGCAGAAGTTTCTTCGGGAGATATTTTAATAGGTAAAATTACTCCTAAGGGAGAAAGCGATCTTACTTCAGAAGAGAGACTTTTGAGAGCCATTTTTGGTGAAAAATCAAGAGACATTAAAGACAGTTCTCTGTATATGCCCAATGGAGAAAGACGTAAGGTAGTAGATGTAAAAATATTTTCTCGTGAGCAAGGCGATAAATTGCCTTCTGGAGTTATTAAACAAATCCAAGTTACCGTAGCTCAGCTTAGAAAAATTCAAGCTGGAGATAAATTAGCTGGTCGGCATGGAAATAAAGGAGTAATTTCTAAAATTCTTCCGCAAGAAGATATGCCTTATTTACCTGATGGATCTCCAGTAGATGTGGTATTAAATCCCTTAGGTGTAGCTTCTAGAATGAACATTGGTCAGATTCTAGAGACTCATTTAGGTTGGGCTGCCACTGCGCTAGGATATAAAGTAGCCACTCCGGTATTAGATGGCGTGAATGAGGAACGCATTAAGGAAGAGCTTAAAAAAGCTGGTCTTCCAGAAGATGGTAAAATGAAACTAATAGACGGTATAACCGGCAAAAAATTCAATGATAAGATTACTGTAGGAACAATGTACATAATGAAGCTAAACCATTTAGTAGAAGATAAGATACACATGCGATCCATTGGTCCCTATTCGTTGATTACTCAGCAACCATTAGGAGGGAAAGCTCAGTTTGGCGGACAACGCTTTGGAGAAATGGAAGTTTGGGCATTGGAAGGTCATGGAGCAGCTCACATGCTTCAAGAAATGCTTACCATAAAGTCGGATGATGTTGTCGGACGGGCCAAGGCTTATGAAGCAATCGTTAAAGGAGAAAAAATTCAGAATCCGAATGTACCAACTTCTTTGCATGTTCTCATAAATGAACTTAAAGGGTTAGGCTTGAATGTCCAACTATTAAAAAATGATAGTAAGCATTAATTTAAATAATCTCAAATAGTCTTAAATAACTTAAATATATTAAGAGGATGGCCAATAAAGTTAGTGATTTTGGATCAATTAAACTTCAGCTGGCTTCACCGGCAGAGATTTTAAACTGGTCTCATGGTGAAGTTTTAAAGCCGGAAACTATTAATTATCGGACTCAACGCTTTGAAAAAGATGGTCTTTTTTGCGAGAAAATTTTTGGGCCTAGCAAAGATTGGGAATGCTACTGTGGAAAGTATAAAAGAATTCGTTACAAAGGAATAATTTGTGAGAAATGTGGAGTTGAAGTGACTAGAAGTATAGTTCGTAGGGAAAGAATGGGGCATATTGCTTTGGCAGTGCCCGTATCACATGTTTGGTATTTAAGAGGAGCTACTTCCAAATTGGGGCTGGTTTTAGATATGAGCGCTACTGATTTAGAAAAAATTATCTATTTTGCGAGCTATATTATTATTGATGTGAACGAAGATGAAAGATTTAAAGCCCTTGATCAGATAGACAAAGAATATAGAGACAAATTAGCCAAAATTCGCAAAGAAAAATTATCTAAAAAAGAAGAAGTAGTAAAAATAGATCATCTAAAAAAGAAAAAGAAGGAATCTAGAGAGCTTTTAAATTCTCTAGAACGACTTAAGGTTATTTCTGAGCTTGAATATAGAGATGCTTCACTGAAATATGGTCATATTTTTGAGGCTGGCATTGGAGCAGAAGCCATTAGAAAGATTTTGTCTCAGATGAATCTTTTTAAAGAAGTTAAAAAGATAAACAATACTTTAAAATCAAATACTAAGCATATTGATAAAAAGAGATTACTCCGTCGTTTAAAAACGATTAAAGGGATGGAACAAGCAAGAATTAAACCAGAATGGATGTTGCCTACGGTGATTCCTGTGATTCCTCCTGATTTACGCCCTATGGTCCAACTTGATGGTGGTCGTTTTGCTACTTCTGATTTAAATGATCTCTATCGTAGGATTATTAATCGTAACAATCGTTTAAAGAAATTGATGGCTATTGGATCTCCGGAAGTTATTTGCAGAAATGAAAAAAGAATGCTTCAAGAAGCAGTAGATGCCCTTTTTGACAATTCAGGAAGAAGGGGACAGGTTTCTGTCGCAGCTTCTACTGGGCAGAGAAGACCCTTAAAATCTTTGGCCGATATGTTGAAAGGAAAGCAGGGAAGATTTCGTCAAAATCTGTTAGGTAAAAGAGTTGATTATTCCGGACGTTCCGTAATTATTATTGGAGCAAATCTTAAGATTGACCAATGCGGACTACCTAAAAAAATGGCCCTAGAGCTTTATAAACCATTTATCATTAAGCATCTGATTGAACGAGGATTAGCTCATAATGTCCGGAGTGCTGGTAGATTAGTTGAACAAGAATCTACTGAGGCCTATGGAATACTGGAAAAAGTTATTCGAGAACACCATGTTATTCTAAATCGTGCCCCAACGCTTCATCGTTTAGGAATTCAAGCTTTTAAACCAGTACTAATCGAGGGGAAGGCTATCCAAATCCATCCGATGGTTTGTTCTGCTTTTAATGCCGATTTTGATGGTGACCAAATGGCAGTTCATCTGCCTCTAACCGTTGAAGCCCAAAAAGAAGCAGCGGAAATAATGATTTCTAAAAATAATTTGTTGAAACCTTCTACCGGAGAGCCAATTACTATTCCTTCTCAAGATATTGTATTGGGTATTTATTACATGACAGGCTTAGAAAATAGAAAGGCTGGGAAAATTAGAGAAATTTCCTCTTGCAAAGATGCAATTATTCTTCAGCAAATGGATAAAATAGGCGTTAGGGAAAGAATCAAGGTTAAACTTGCTAATGGTAAAATAATTGAAACCTGTGTGGGAAGAATTCTTGTAAATCAAATCTTCCCAGACGATATGGAATTTATCAATGAACATTTAAACAAGAAGAAACTCAAAGAGCTCATTGCTATTGTATTGAGATTTTTAGAAACAGATAAAGTGGCCGATTTAGTAGATAAGTTAAAGAATTTAGGCTTTGAATATGCTACTCAGTCAGGAATTTCTTGGGGAATGGATGATATTAAATTACCTACTAATAAAGATGAGCATATTAAAGAAGCAGAAACTAAATTGAAGGAATTAGAGGGTCAATTCGGAATGGGTCTTTTGACCGAAGAAGAGCGTAAAGCCCAAGTTACCCAAATTTGGAATAGTTGCCGAGACCAAGTTACGGAAGATGTTAAAAACCAGATAGATACCAAAGGACCGGTTTTTTCTATGGTAGATTCAGGGGCTAGGGGGACAATAGCGGTTTTGGTTCAGTTGATGGGGATGCGTGGATTAATGGCTAACCCAGCGGGTGATATTATAGAATTACCAGTGAAAGATAGTTTTAAAGAAGGGCTAAATGTTCTAGAGTATTTTATTTCTTCTCATGGTGCCAGAAAAGGTATGGCTGATACTGCTTTAAGAACTGCTTCCGCTGGCTATTTAACCAGAAGACTTGTAGATGTAGCTCAAGAAGTGGTTGTTACCGAAGAAGACTGTGGGACAGAAGAAGGTACCGTTCTTTATCGAGTTGATACAGAGGAAGTTGGTGGCGATTTCGCTTTTCGAGTTGAGGGGCGGACTGCCTTAAAAGACATTATTGATCCGAAAACAAAGAAAATTATTGTTGCCGGAGGAGAAATTATTTCTAAAAAAGCAGGAGCCACGATTGGTGCCAGTAAAATTGCCGAGGTGGCCATAAGATCAGGCATCCATTGTCAAGCAAAGGGAGGAATTTGCCAGAAATGTTATGGTTATGATTTGGGTAGAAATAAATTGGTAAAACTTGGTCAAGCCGTAGGAATTGTTGCCGCTCAATCAATTGGTGAGCCAGGCACTCAGTTAACTATGAGAACCTTTCATGTTGGAGGAGTTGCTGGTGAAGATATTGTTTCTGGATTACCTCGAGTAGAGGAAATATTTGAAGCTCGGTCACCGAAAGGAGAGGCTTTAATTTCTGAAGTTGATGGTAAAATAATCTCTATAGATAAGAATAAGCAACAAAAAGAAATTATTGTTCAACCACAGGGTACCAAGAGCAAAGAGCGTCAGAAAAAGTATTTAGTCCAAGAAAATATTTCGCTGTTAGTTTCTAAGGGTGATTTGGTAACTGCTGGTCAGCAATTATCTAGTGGTCATATTGATTTGAAAAAATTATTCAAAGCCTCAGGACGAGATATAGTTGCCCGTTATATTACTAAAGAAATTCAGGAAGTCTATTCTTCTCAAGGAGAAAGTATTGACGATAAACATATTGAAATTATTGTCAGACAGATGTTCTCTAGAAGAAGAGTTATTGACCCAGGGCATACTAGATTAATTACCAACGATATTGTTGAAGCTGGAATTGCAGAAGAGCTAAACAGAAAAATTATGCATACAGAAAGAAAGCCTGCTGAATTAGAAGAATTAATCTTTGGAATTAGCAAGGTCTCTCTTTCTACAAATAGTTTTTTGTCAGCTGCTTCGTTCCAACACACAGCTCAAATTTTAATAGAAGCTTCTCTTTTAGGAAAAGTGGACCACTTAAGAGGATTGAAGGAGAATGTAATTTTAGGTCAACTTATTCCTGCTGGAACTAATTTTGAACAAGAAGAAAAACAAAAATAAAGTTTATTTTTTACTCTAAACTCTTTATTCTCTAAACTCTTTATTCTTTTTTATTTTTCTAACAATTTTACTAAGTTTTCTACCATTGTATAGCTAGTACCGATCAATATTTTATCGGCGAGGATTGAATAATCAATAGAAATATTTTTAGACTCACTTAGATTAATAAAACGACCATTAGGAAATTTGTCACTGTCTCTAAAACGAAAATCTTCTGGATTAGCTGGATCTTCAGCAATCTCTCCCAGTAAGAGAGGTCTTAAGTCTCCCACCATTGTTTTCTCCCAGGCTAACATTTGGGATTTAACTAATTCTGGTGAACTGGTAGTTTCTATCACTAAACCTATCTTTATTACTTCTCCTTCCTTAACTGCTAATAAGGCAGATTGTTTATCATTTTTAATTATTTCAGCGGGAGCAAGCAAGCCCAAAGCTTCTTTTAATTGGAGAGAAGTAATTTCTTTTCCATCCAGAGCTGGAATTAATTGAGTTAATTCCTCTCCAATGCCAGCTGAAGCTTTAATTTCTAAAATTTTAGCATTTAATTCCTGGAGGGTAACTATTTCTATTGCTTTTGATTTAGTAGCTAGCTCAAATGGATTTCTGACAGTTGCTGTTTTCTCTTCAGAAATCAGAGAATTATTGGTAACTGGTTTAATCTCTAAATCAAAAGCATCTGATTGTTCTTGAGAAGTATTACCAAAATAATAATAAGCTCCAACTCCAATCGTTAATAGGACAAGAATACCAACTGCTACAATAATAGTTTTGTTAATTCCAGAGGTAACATTGATTGATTGGTTTTTTTCTTTTCCTTGACGAATATTTTTAAGTTCACTGGTAAAGGCATCTTCTTTTTTGGTAAGAGATGAAACGGCATTATTGGTGTTTGGAGTTCTTTTATCCGCAGATTGAGCAATCGGTTTTGGGGTATCTAGGTGTTTTGCAGTAGAGGGAGACGAGGTAGTAGTTATTTTAACGGGCGACACCTCTGTTTCTTTTTTTTGAGATTGAAATTCAGGTTTTAATTCAGGTGTTTTAATTTCTGGTTCAGATTCTGATTCAGAATTAGGTTCAGACTCAGGTTCTAATTTTGGAAGCTCAGGCTCTGATGGTTCAGACTCTGACGGCTTGGACTTTAAAGCTTTAAAGTCCAAGGGACCGGATGAATCCGCTTCAGCTATTATTTTTTTGGTGTCGTCTTCCTTTTTAGTTATAGCTTCTATTTCTTTACTTATCTCTTTTACTTCTTTGGCTATTTTAGGAATTTCATTCTTGATTGAAGCAGGGTCCTTTTCCTTAGTTTCATCAGCGGTATAATTAACAACTGGTACCGGAGTTGGCTTGGAAGTTTCTTTAGGTAAATTAGAGGGTGGAGAAATTTCTTTCGCTTTATTTGAAGTTTCTGAATCGTTTTCAGGGTCAGTAGTTGGATTAGTTAAGCTGGGTTTTGTTGCTGTTGGTTTTACCATTGGTTTTTTTATTTTTTATTTTTGAAAAATATTATAAAAATGGTGCGTTGGTAGAAACAGCTAAATATCTATTCCTCTTTTCCTACAAATCCTAGATTAAATCTTCCTACATTATCAATCTCATCAATTTTTATTTTAACCTTATCTCCAATATTTACAACATCAGCTACTCGATTAACTCGTTGTCCTTTTCCTAGTTTAGAAATATGAACCAATCCTTCTCGTTTTGGAAGAAATTCTACAAAAGCTCCAAATTCCATAATGCGAGTTACCTTACCACTATAAACCTCTCCTACTGCTGGAATTTTAGTAATTGATTCTATCATTTTGATGGCACTTTTCATTGATTCTTGGTTGTTAGAAGTTACAAAGATTGTTCCATCATCTTCAACACTAATCTGAGCTTTAGTTTGTTCAATAATAGAATTAATAACTTTTCCACCAGGACCAATGACATCTCTTATCTGGTCGGGATTAATGGTTATTTTTTCAACTCGGGGAGCGTGAGGAGACATTTCCTCTCGAGGCTTATCAATAGTAGCTAACATTTTTTTCAAAATGTCTAAGCGTCCTTTTTTAGCTGCTTTTAAGGCATCTTTTAAAATTTCAAAAGAAAGACCTTTTACCTTAATGTCCATCTGAAGAGCAGTAATTCCTTTCTTTGTTCCCGCAACTTTAAAATCCATATGTCCTGCGAAGTCTTCATTAGCACATAAGTCCGTTAAGACTTGATACTTTTTATTTTCGCTATCAACGATTAATCCCATGGCTACTCCAGAAACGGGGCTGGTAATAGGAACTCCAGCATCCATTAATGCCAAAGTACTACCACAAACACTAGCCATTGAAGTTGAACCATCAGAGGCCATAATTTCAGTTTGCATAACCATGGTGTATGGAAAAGTATCTCTAGAAGGAATAACTGATGCTAAGGCTTTTTCTCCTAAGGCACCGTGACCAATTTCTCGACGTCCTGGTCCTCTCATCGGACCACATTCTCCAGTACTGTAAGGAGGAAAACTATAATAATGCAGATAACGTTTTTTGGCATCTATCTCATCAGACATACCATCTAAAATAAGCTCACTGTCCGGAGATCCTAGAGTAGTAACGGTAAGCCCTTGGGTTTCTCCTCTAGTAAATAAAGAAGAACCATGAGTATAGGGAAGAACGGACACATCTATAGAAATGGGTCGCACTTCATCCATTGCCCTGTTACCTAAACGTTTCTTGTTTTTTAAAACATTGGTCTGAATAACATTTTTATTAATTCCATCCAGGGTTTCTTCAATTTCTGTTTTTTTAAGAGGATATTCTTCGGGTTTTCCTTTTGCAATCTCATCTTTTAATTTCTTAATTTTCCCTTCGTAATCCTGTTTATTTTTATAATTATTAAAAAATTCTTCAAATTTTTCTCTACTTTCTTTGTCAAGATTTTCTTTTAATTCCGAATCAACTAAAAAAGATGGAAGTTCAGTTTTTGGTTGTCCCTCTTTTTTTCCGATTTTAGTTAGAGCTTCTGAAATTTGGGTATTAGTGGTTTGCCCAAGGGCTAAAGCTTCTAATATTTGTTCTTCACTAGCTTCTTTGGCTCCGGCCTCTACCATGGAAATATTTTCACTAACTCCAGTTATAAAAATATCCAATTTCCCTTGCTCTTGCTCTTCAATGGTAGGATTTACTATTAATTTATTATTATTCTCTCCAACATACGTGGCAGCCAAAGGTCCCTCAAAAGGAATATCAGAAACTTCTAAGGCAGCAGAAGAAGCTAAAAGAGCCAAAGGACGAGGATCGTTGATGAAATCAAAACTTAAAACTGTAACTACTATTTGGACTTCATTTTTCATTCCTTTAGGGAAGAGGGGGCGAATACTTCTGTCAATTAAACGACTGGTAAGCACTGCTTCGTCGGTTGGCCTACCTTTTCTTTTCATAAAACGAGAACCGCGAATCTTTCCAGCTGCCCAGTAATTTTCTTCGTACTCAACAAAAAGGGGAAAGTAGTCAATTTCCTCATTAGGTTTAGCACTCATAGTAGCCGTACCTAAGACTACGGTGCCACCCATTTTTACCAAAACAGATCCATTGGCTTGACGGGCCATTTTATTAAAAGTAAGCTCAGCGATTTTTTCACCAAGTTCGATCTTGTAAGTCTTTTCCGCTTTTTGTTGAGTATTTTTTTTCATATCTAAGCTTTAAAATTATATTTCTTAGCTAGTTTATTTAATAGTTTTTCATCATGCTTCTTGAGATAATTGGCAAGTTTTTTTCGTTTAGCAACTATTTGTAGAAGCCCTCTGCGAGAATGATTATCTTTTTGATTGCTATTTAAATGTAAGGAAAGTTTAGCAATTTTTGTGCTTAAAAGAGATATTTGAACTCCGGCAGAACCGGTATCTTTTTTGTGAGTCCGACTAGCTTTAATAATTCTGGTTTTAGCTCCCTTTTTTAACATTTAATTATAATTTAATAATGAATAAAAATCTAAATAGGAATGATAACAACCTACAATTAACACATAACACCACCTGTTTTCAAGTAGGTATTACAAAGAGGTTTACCAACCTAATCAAATCATAACTTAAAATCTTATATTTGGCAACCTTAGGAGACTTATTAAGACTAGTTACTTCCAAGTTATTGATTGATTGTCGTAAAAGTCGGAATCTGTTTCTGGATAATCAAAATACTCATTTTCTTGAGGAGGACTGACTTGTTTTTTCAAAAATTTGTCTGGAATATCATCAAGGAAGCGAGAAGGCGCCCCACTGATTAATTGTCCAAAAATGCGACGATTCCTAGCATGAATTAGCCAAAGCCTCTGCTTGGCTCTAGTGATACCGACATAACAAAGACGACGCTCTTCTTCCATCTCCTTAGGACTTTCTAAAGAACGAGAATGGGGGAGCAATCCTTCTTCTACTCCAGGAATAAAGACATGCTTGAACTCTAAACCTTTAGCAGAATGGAGAGTCATTAAAGTAACCACATCTGTTTCTCGGTTAGGATTTTCTTCACTGGTAGCTAAACTGGCTTCTGCTAAAAAATCAGCCAAAGATTCTGTGGCTTTGAGTTTTTTGTATTTATCCGCTACAGATAAAAGCTCCATCACATTTTCTAAACGAGTTTTGCCTTCCTCCCCCTCATCCAAGAGATGATTTTCATAGCCACTTTCTTTTAAAATAAAAGCAATTAGGTCTTTAAGGGTTAAAGATTGGCTCTTGTGTCTCGCTTTTTTAATTAAGTTTGCAAAATTGGTTAATTGTTTTAATTTGGCTTTGGGGAGAGGACAGTCATCTGGATTCTTTTTGGCATCTTCTATAATTTCCATGAAATTTTTATGTTGTTTTTGAGAAAGAGCTGTAAGTTTTTCCAAGGTCTTTTTTCCAATAAAACGTCGGGGAACATTAATGACTCTTTCTAAGGCTAAGGAGTCATCAAGATTGGCGACTAGTCTTAGGTAAGCCAACATATCTTTCACTTCGGCTCTTTCATAAAATTTGATTCCACCTACTATTTTGTAGGGAACATTTTGCTTAATAAACTGTTCTTCAATGGCTCGAGATTGGCTGTTGATGCGGTAAAGAACGGCGAAGTCGCTATAAGCACCGCTATGACCAGCTAAATCTGATATTTCCTCAACGATAAAACGAGCTTCTTCTTCCTCGTTGGCCACTTCGCGATCTACAATTAAAGGACCAGGGGCATTTTCGGTCCAAAGTTGCTTTAATTTTTGACGAGGATTTTTATCAATAATATTTTGAGCTGCCGTAAGAATATTCTGGGTGCTGCGATAATTTTGTTCTAATAAAATAATCTTAGCTTCAGGATAATCTCTTTCAAAGTCTAAGATATTTTTGATGTTAGCCCCTCGCCAAGCGTAGATACTTTGATAGTCGTCTCCCACCACAAACAAATTTCGTTCTCGAGCAGCCAATAATTTTATCAATTGATACTGAGCTTCGTTGGTATCTTGATATTCATCAACCAATACATAAGGGTAACGGTCGCGATATTTCTCTAAAATATTCTCATTCTCTTTCCATATTTTGACGGTGTACATAATAATGTCATCAAAATCAACGGTATTGCCAGCCAACAATTCTTTTTGATAATTACGATAAATATCAGCCGTTTTCTCATCAAGATAATTTTCTGTTTCTCGAATAAATTCTTGAGGGGTAATCAGTTCATTCTTTAAACTGGAAATTTTAGCCTGAACCGTTTTGGGGCTAACTCGTTCGGGGCTTAAACCTAAATTTTTAATGATTTTCTTAATTAGGGAAAGCTGATCATTGCTATCCAGAACGGCAAAGTTTTTAGCCAAACCTACCTTCTCAAAATCTTCTCTAAGGACTGTCAAACAAAAGAAATGGAAAGTACCAATCAGGGGAAAATTACGAGGGCGTTGAGCCATCCAACTGGGGGATTGTTGTAGCGGGGATCCGTTAGAAATTAATTGATTGACTCGTTCTCTCATTTCAATGGAGGCTTTGTTGGTAAATGTAACCGCTAAAATATCGGTTGGTCTAATATTATTTTCTATCAAGTTAGCGATTCGGTAAGTTAGAGTGCGGGTTTTGCCCGAACCAGCTCCAGCTAAAACTAAAACTGGCCCCTTAATTTGAGAGGCAGCTTCTCGTTGTTTAGGATTCAAATTGTCTAAAGATGGCATATTTACTTTTTATTTATGGAAATTTACTGTATAAAGAAGAATAGTGAATTAGAGAACAAGAATCAAGGGATGAAAATATTACAAAATAAAACACTAAAATTAAAAGCTTTTTTTTCTTGGTCAATCTATGTCTTAGCCTGTTTGGTATTGGCAATAGTTTGGTTTCTCACTCTAGCTTCGGGAAAAGTTTCTGGGTTAACCCCTCAAGTTGATTTTCAAATTCCAGAAATTGTTAATCCAGATAGCGAGATAAAAGTACGCTTTAGCCAAGCGATTAGAAAAAAAATGGTAGAGGATAGCTTCACGGTAACTCCTGAAATAAAAGGACAAATTTTTTGGGACATTGATTCTGCCGGTTTCAGTTTTATTCCTGATGAAATTATGCAAGCAGGTCAGAAATATATTCTAGCTTTTCAAGGTGAAAATAAATTTAGAATTTCTTTTAGAGCGACAGAAGAAATGAGGGTAGCCACTGCTCCCAAAGTGGATCGCATTTCTCCTTTTCAAGGACAAGGAGTAAAAATTGACGAGAAAATTTTTGTTAAATTTAAGGAACCAATTAAAAATTATTCTTTAGGATTTAAAGTGGAGCCTAAGTTCGATTTTGATATTGTTGTTGGTGAAGAAAAAAAAGAATTTGTTCTAAAGCCAAAAACTAATTTGCAGGAAGATCAAACTTATAAAGTAGAAGTTTATTGTCGTTATTTAACCAGTAAGGAAAATGGAGTAGCAGAAAAAATAAAAGAATTTACTTTTTCTACTCTTAAACCATTAGAGTTTTTAAGTAGTTATCCAAAGAGCGGAACCAGAGATGTGCTAACCAATAAAAGGATTACTCTTAGTTTCAGTAAACCTCTTGATTTAGAAAGTTTTCGAGAGTCATTTGATATTAATCCAGAGTTCCTATATCAAATTCAGCCCAGTCTAAATAATAAATCATTAGTTATTTCTCCTCAGTTTGCCGAAGATACTGATTATACTTTAACTTTAAAGAGGGGCATTCATGCTAAAGACGGAAGCTATCTGGAGAAAGATCAAGTGCTTAAATTTAGAACAGGTAACGCCGGCGGGGTTGTAAAAGATGAAAGGGAAGCTACTGATGACCCGGCAATTAAAGACGGAAAATACATGGACATTAATCTTTCTTTGCAATTAATGGGAATTTATAGTGATGGAGTTCATTTGGGGACATTCATAGTTTCTAGTGGGAAAAGTGGAATGCGGACTCCGACGGGAACTTTTAAAGTTCTTAGAAAAGAGAGAAATCACTGGTCTCGTAAATACAAATTATGGATGCCTTATTCGTTACAGTTTACTGGTGCTGGTCACTTTATTCATGAACTTCCTTATTGGCCTAGCGGTTATCGAGAAGGAACCAATCATCTAGGGATTCCTGTTAGTCATGGCTGTGTTAGATTAGGCGTTGGCTCCGCTGAAACCGTCTTTAATTTTGTGGATATCAAGACGCCAATTGTGATCCATTATTAGAAAGAATATAGAATATAGAGTTTTTAAGAGAATTAAAACAGAACTACCAAAACCACTAAGAGGTGGTTTTTAGGTGAAAATGGTAATTATGGGAAATTGGCGTGATTAAAGTGTAGAGCCAGTTTCTAGTGGACATATTAAGAATAATGTATTAAGGTAGCGAGTTTAGTGAAAGTTCTTTTTAAATTAATTTTAATTGGAGGGAATGAATATGGAAGAGAATAGAGAAATGAATATGGAGATAATCGAAGAAGAAGCAATCTCCAAAAATATTGCGAGCTTGATAAAAGGGATATTCAAAAATGCCGGCGAAACGGTTATTAGAATTAGTAACATTTTTCCTCAAAATTTTTGGGTGCTTATAGAAGGGGGAAATAAAACCCTCTTTAGGGTAACTTGGGCCCCCAAATTTGTGGCTATCTATCTGTCTGAGGAGAAACCAATTCTGGTTGAGGCTTTCACTCAAGCTATAGGGTTTCGACCCTTTTGCAGATATGTCAAGAACGAACTGTTGGTATTTGAGTGGAACTGGATGAATGCTAACGAACGTTTCGCCGAGTTGCGGAATAAGGTGAAGGAGAAAAGAATTTATAAGCTGGTAAAATTGGAGTTATAAAAAGGAGGAAATTAATTTTAACACAAAGGGTCGTCAAAACATTGATGGCCTTTTTTTATTTTTTCTTCGAAAAATACTTTTTAAATAAATATATTAAACTCTGGCGGGCCGCCCTGAAGGGCGAGCCTCGCTCACTATTTTTTCTCTGAAAAAATAGTGAGCGGGTAACGGGACTCGAACCCGTCTCCCCACCTTGGAAGGGTGGGATAATAGCCACTATACGATACCCGCTTTGAATATTGTTATTCTAGCGTAATTGTTTCCATTTTGCCAGTAGCAATGTTAGTTACTTGATATTGACCGGGAAAACCTAGAAATCCTACCCCTCCTTGGACATCGCTCATCATTTGCAAATTAGTATTCCATTCGTCTTTGATGAGGCTTAAAAACATTTGCCCAGTTCTGTTAGGAGTAAAATTTTCCCAGAGCAATCCAGCAGCTTCTCCTCCTCTCCAGTGGCAACTATCTATGAAGCCCCAAAAATAAATACCTTTTACTGCCGGAGTTCCAAAAAACAAAGTTAGCATTTTTTGAGTGTAATTAGCTCTTTCGGTCTGGCTACCTAATTTTGCTTGACAAGTCTCATCACTCAAATCAAATTCAGTAATCTTCATATCTAGCCCCAACGAAGCTAATTGTTTTAAATTTCTTTCCGCCTTAGCTAAAGAGGCAAAATTTTTCTCAGTAAGATGACCCTGAATTCCAATACCATCAAGAGGAGCTCCCGCTTCTAGCAATTTGTTCGCCAGCTCTATAAATTCTGGAGTAGATTCTCCGTCCAAAAGACCATATTCGTTTAAGTAAAATTTAGCTTGAGGATTTATTTTCTTGGCTTCCTTAAATAAATCTACAAATAAATCAAAATCTTTTTTCCAGTCAAAAACTACCCTATTCCTCTCGCGACCTTTTTCGGTATTAGCCTTTCTTCCAAGAGGCTCATTGATTAGGTCCCATTCTAAGACATTAGGGTATCTCTTTATAACATAAAGTCTTTTTTCAAAAAGTTCTTTTTTAATTTTTTCCTGAGAAGCTTCCTGTAAATAGGGTGGCAGTTGTCTAACCCGATTCCAAAAAATACAATGACCGCGAAAATTTTTCTGTAGTTCTGGATCTCTCTTCAAAAAGCTGTTGAATTTATCTGTTAGCGACCAGTCGGTTACAGCCGTCCGATTCATAAAGGTCCATTTAAAAGCATTCTCGGTCACTCCAGCATTAAAAAAGTTATTAAACTCTGTTAAATATGATTGGCGGTAATTATTATCAAAATTCTCGATCAATTTTTTTCGGTCGGGGTAGGTTTTAGCTATAGCATTTCTATTTTTAAAAAGTACATGAGCATTTAAGACTGAACCAAACTCAAAAGCATGTTCAAGTAATTTAAAGTGGTATTCCGTATTGGGCTCAAGTTCTCTAGAGGTTAATATCTTTTTCCGATAGAGGTTAATATTTTTTTGAGATTGTTCAATAATCCTTCGTTCTCCAAGGCTGTCCTGTAAGGATACTAATGACTGTTCAGAACTTGAAGGAAGTAATTCCTGATTAAATTCAAAAACCTGTTTAAGGTTTTTGCCAGCAGCATTACCTAATAAAAAAATATTAATAATAAGAGTCACAATCCAAAGAGGAACCATTTTGTTAATTAAATAATATTATAAAGACTGTCCCATGGCTTTCTTGATTTCTACTATCTCTTCTTTAATCCTTACTGAGTCATTTTTCAAAAATAAATTAATTTTTTCTTGATAAATAGAAGTGCTAGTAACGGCATGCCTAATTTTTCTGATTAAATCTTTCGGGCTTCTTCTCTCTGTAAAAATACCTACTCCGGAAAAATATTCTCGGAGAGCTTTTGTATCTGAGGTAACGAAAACTTTTCTTAGGGCCATAGCCTCTCTAATTGACCAAAGAATAGTGTTCTCTCTCAAGGTTAAACAGAGAGTCACACTACATTTTTGCATTAACTTTAAAAATTCTGAGTGGTTTAGATAGCCGGTGAAAATAACATTGGAGGGAGCGAATTGAAGCTCTGTTTGACTGGCCTTACTGGAATCACCAGTGATAAAGAAAATCCAATTAGGTTTTCTTTTGGCAGCTCGCATAACTGTAATGTAGTCATCATCATCCTTAGCAAAACGATTAACCATAAAAACTGAAACTTTGGCTTGTTTAAGTTTCTTTTTCCACCGTTTCCACCGCAAATTTTTGAGAGGGGACTTAGTTAAACTCTTACGATAGATGGGATTTATAAATTGCATTTCTTGGCAATTTACTCCCCATTGTTTTAAAATCCGCAGGTCGTATTTATTATGAGCGGTGTTGATCACTGCTCTTTGTGCAATTGGTTTGAAAAAAGAATGCCACAATACCCATTTTTTAGATCTAAAAAATACCGAATGATTATCAATGCCAATTTTAGTTTGGCGATGAAAAATTGAGTAAAAATAGACAATCAGACAAGCCATTAGAGGAGGATTCTGAATAAAAACAAATTGAGGCTTGTGTTTATTCAGCCAACGGATGGTTCTAACAGATTGATTAAAGTATCTAAACAACACGGGAGAATTTGGATTTTTAGCTTGGATTAAAAGTAATCTTAAACCTAAATTATCGGCTAAATGTTGGCTTAATTCATATTCTTGAGGCCAAACTAAGAAAACGCCTCTTCTTCTTGTAGAACTTGTCATTAAACTAGCAATTAATATTTTTAAGTCTGGAAAAATTATGACTAACTTGCTATGATAAAAATAGCTATAATTGTTTTATTATCACCAAACGAATCTACCGATAAGTTTACCTAAGTTTTGATTATTATCAATGCCTAGTGGTCAGCCTCGAAAATCAAAAATACAAATCATTGCCTCCTTATCACTGTTAGGCTTGCTTTTTGTTTTTGTATTTACCAATGTAATTCTGGGCAATTATTTTATTGTTGCGGTTGCTGGCATAATAGCGATATTAGGTTCTCTCTATTTTTGGAGTCCTAGAAATACTTTATTGGTCCTGATTGTGTTGATTCCTGCATTAGCTGGGCTAGAAAGTTATCAAATTGATATTTCTTTTTTGTTAAAGTTGGTAAATTTTCAGGGAGAGTATACGGTAGATATTTTTTTCTTAGCAAGAGCTTTGATTCTGCTGATGGCCGTTGTGGAAGTGTTACGACGAGGTCTGGCTATTTTCAAAGTACCTCTTTCTTTAATTCTTTTAATCTCAGTAATCCTTAATGCAATCTCATTTTATTATTCTGATTATAAACTGCAAGGAGTTGCTTTTTATTGGATCCATTTAGTAGCTGCTTTCGGAGCTTATTTTCTAGGTTATTTCCTATTTGCTACCAGAAAACGGTACTTGAAAGTTTTAACGGCTATTATGTTATCCGCTGTCATCCCTGTTATTGTCGGTATAAAGCAAGTGTTTTTACAAGAGTTTTTCTTTTCTAACGATTCTGTCTTGCCACGAATCCAAGCCACTTTTTGGCACCCTAATAAGCTGGGCTCTTTTCTTTTTATAGTGACGGCAGTTTATTTAGTTTTCTATTTAAGCATTAAAGTTGGGCAAGAAGGTGTTAAGAAAAAATTATTGTTTTTCCTGCCCTTTTTAGTTTTAATCCCTCTTTTAGGGCT
>JAYEHH010000009.1:0-1565 GCA_034716235.1 Patescibacteria group bacterium
CTGTCAACGAATTACCTAACTTTTACAGGAATGACATGTGGCGAGGCTGGCGGATTACCCTCTGGGTGACATACTCGGTAAGACCATCAACATACAACCTGCAAAATTTATAACGCATTCTCTTTAGAAATATTCTTCAACATAATCCCATGAATACTAAGACTGTTCGTAATAAGAATAAAGCTATCTCCTGTTGTATAATTTAAAGAAACTGCTTGGTCTTGAGTAAAGTTAATAAATCTGGTGTTTTTGTATTTACTACTATCGTTAAACTGTTTTTTGCCGGAAGCTTCTACTAAATCATACTTTTCACCTATCAAGATAAATCTTTTTAGGTCAGCAATTATGTTTTCTTCCCAGTTTTTCATAAAGGATGAATTAGCCTCAACAGAATCTTCGTTTGTAATCAGTAAAGCTTCGCTAGGGCCTAGGTCATTTGATCCCTTATAGATATACAGACCAGCTTTTCCTTTAATATCGGCAGGGAAATGAATGTCTGCTTGTTGTAAGTGTTTAATGACACTAATGGTATTTTCTGATGTATCAACAAGGATAATTCTTTTTAGTCCATCTACCTTGGAAAGATGTTTAACAATCTCTATGAAAATATTTAATTCTTTGCTTACTGGAATTATTAAGAAATCATCTTTAACTAAAGGAGCAGTTGTTGCTTTATCTTGGGAGGAGTTAATTACTTCATCCTGTTCTAAATCACTATCTTGCAATTCTGGGGCTAGATTTTCTATCTCTTGGCTATTCTTATCATCTGGAGAATTGGCATCATCTTTTTTGAAAAATGAAATAACCACTAGAACAAGAGCAGTTGCCCCTATGGCGATGGCAATTTTTCCTAATCCACTTTTTAAATTTACATCCATATTTGTCTAAATATTAAACAACAAGCTTTTTTATTCCCTCCGTTCATTCTCAATATTTTAAACTCTTTTTTCGCTAAAAATCAAGCTTCTGCCTTCTTGTCCAAAAATTAGAAAGGGCTAGCATCTACATCGGACCAGCACTTCCACCATAAGGTTTCATGGTTGAATTTTTATCAACAAAAGTTTCGCCTTCGCTATGAATATAGGTAGGAGTTGGGATCGGAGTCGGTGTTACAGTTTTAGCATTAACGTTCTGCGGAATATCATTGCCATGAACATCAGTATGACGAGGTCCTGTAGGTACAGTTGGAGTATTAACGTTCTGCGTAGTATTAGTAACTTTAGTATCAACCTCATTAGTCCCAATACCAGTAACTCCAGTACTCTGAGCATGGCGCTGAAAAGGATTTAGAGTGTCTTTAGTTGCTGTAGTGTCGGTAGCTGTAGCATCTACAACCGTTTCTTTGGGTGGATGATAATTCAACCCCATGTATGTTTTTTCATCACCATCTTTATATCCAGTTCCCATTTCATGCTTGGCAATAATTTTGAATTTATCTGCCATTTCATAATCGGTAAATTTCTTGTCACCAGCATTGGCTGCTGCAATAGCATCTTGAGCCGTTTTGTATGCCTCATCGGTAGGATAATCGGGACCCATATCAGTAGCTGGAGTATCAGTAGCTG
>JAYEHH010000009.1:1665-19145 GCA_034716235.1 Patescibacteria group bacterium
GAGCCTGTCCGCCATCACCACTTACACCTATAAACCCTTCACTATAAAGCCAATCCCAAAAAGATTGATCATTATTTATATTATTATTGGCCCATTTAGCTTGAATGTCAGGGCTTACACTTGTTAAAGCTCTTATATTATCCTTTAAAACAGATCTTACATAATCAGCATCTTGATTACCTATATATACTTTTCTCTCATCTATACTCATTGGACCAGAATAAAACAAAGAAACCGGATTATCTTTCATTTGATCAATTATGCCATTTAAGTCGCTTTCACTTAAACTAGCCGCTTTAGCAGTAGCAATACCAAATTTATTTTTAGCACTTTCAACCGCACCAACATCGGCTATTAAACTTTTATTGAGATTACTTCCCTGCATCGCTTTTACATAAGCAGGGTCTGCTGTAGAAGCGCGCGTATCCGCCGCTACTGTCTCTAAACCTTCTCCGGCATTCACATCTTTTTGTACCTCTGCTTGCTCCATCTTTACAGCCTCTGCTGCAGCAGCAACTTGGGGTGCAGATTTTGAGAATAGACTAGAAAGCCCGCCCCTTATTGCTCCATAGGGTAATAAAAACCAAATCCCCCTACTAAGAACAGTAACGGTAGAATTAACAACTACCGCAGTAACTCCGTAAGGCATTAAATAAATTGAGCCAATTAAGCCACCGCCTATTCCAGCAATAATGTATCTTCGGTACTCGGTTTTTTTCTCAAAGACTCTAATTTGCCAAATATTAGCCTCTAATTCCATGTGAATCTTAGCTAAGTTTTCCACTAAATTAGATTTAATTCTGGATAATCTTCTTTCTGCTCTTTTATAAGCAACGGGACGATTCATTCCTTTCTTAGCTGCCTTACTGCGACTCATCTTTTGTTGAGCCCCTTCTAGAAAAATAATGATTCCCCAGCCTAAAAGTGGAACTTGCAACCAGTGAATTTCCACAGCCGAAACAAAACTCAAAATCACGGCCATTATACTCAGCATCAACCCCATTCCCATCTTAAAACCGGTAGAAATTTGACGCCATTCCTGGAGTTGAGTCCGAATAATACCTTTCAACCCTTTACGACGAAGTTTTTCTTCTTTTTCTTTTCTTACTTTTCTTACTTCATCAAAGATGGTTAACTTGGCAACCATTTTTATATCATTGCTAATAATTTTACGATTGTTTTTTCTAAACTCACCAACAACCAATTTTCGATATTGATTTAAAATAGCATAATAATTCTTTTGGGCTTCAAGTAAATAACCTAACCCCTTATCTTCTTTTATAGATCTAAAGCCCAACTTAATGAGAGTCCCAGAGAAACCAGACTCCGCCTTTATTTGAGCGTTAATATATTTTGTTCGAGCTCTGTCTAATTTTTTCGTAGTTGCAGTAATACGAGTGTTGCGTTTCATGTTTTTAGTTTTAGTTTTTTATTTAGCTACTGTTTAATAAATTATATAACACAAATAATTAAACAGCAAGTAATTACATTCAAAGAAAATTTATATAATATTTACTTAATAATAATTATAAATCGGATTGAGAATAATGGCAAGAGGAATAAGTCGAGTTTGTAAAGTTTGTAAAGTTTGTAAAGTAGAAAGTTTATAAAGTAGTTATGAGTTATGAGTTATGAGTTATAAATAGAGAATTATCTTTTTCCCCTGTCACCCCCCGCGAAAGCGGGAATTGTAAAGGTTAACTAATTCGTTGACAAATTTATCATTTCTGATTGTTCTGTCATCCCCGCGCAGGCGGGGATCCAGATTTCTAAAACACACTGTACTTATTTGGCTGTAACAGTAAAATAGCTTTTAAATAATACTTATTTCTTCTAGTAAAGCTATATGAAACTTAGAAAATGATACAGGTCAGCTTTCTAGTAATTGTTAATTTGTATTTAGTCTCAGAAATTTTATTCTAGTTTCTGGATTCCCGCCTGCGCGGGAATGACATATCTGTCAGTGAATTATCTAACTTTCGCGGGAATGACCGAAAAAGGCAAGCACGGTAATGACAAATCACTTTATGAACTTTATAAACCTTATGAACTTTACAAGCTTTCTACTAATGGTCACTTTATGAACTTTATGAACTTTCCATTATCAATTGTTTAGTGGACTCTGGGGGAGTCGAACCCCCGACCTCCTCGGTGCAAGCGAGGTGCTCTACCAGTTAAGCCAAGAGCCCTTAAATTATTCTGTGATTAAAAATACAAATTTTAAGTCATTGGCCGAATAGAATGGTTTTACCACAGCTTGCTTAAAAAGTCCATCCGCAGATTGCCCTATTTCAATTATTTTACCTACCAAAAGCCCTTCTGGATATTTCTGATTTTTTCCTGCAGTTATTACCAGTTCATCTAAATTAAGCTCTGTCTGATGAGGAATAAAATCAAAAAGAATTTCTAGATTATATTGCCCTTTGGCCACTCCCACTATTTTTGCCGTTGCCGGCGCAACACCGTAAGTGTTTAAAGAGCTAACCGATAAAAGAATCTTTGATCTGTGAGGTTGCGCTTCATATACTTCCCCAACTAAAATTTTATCATAAATAATTACCGGCATTCCCCTTTTTACTCCATCTTTTTCTCCTTTGTTTATTCTAATAAATTCTTGGGGAGAATCAGGATCTTGAGCTACTACCGTTGCCCCCATTAGCTTATATTTATCCTTAGGCAAAAGTTTAAACTGTTCCCTTAATTCAATGTTCTCTTCCTCAAGTTCTTTTTTCTCCTGAGTAGCAATTGACAACTCTAGCTCCAATTCCTTCAATCTTTCATTTTCCTTCTTAATTTTACCTATTGAAAAAATAGCTCCTAAAAAATTTTGAGTATTAATGGTTTTTTCTCTCACGCTTCCAAACCCTACGGTGGTGGTATTAGAGATAAGATATTTAAAGGGATTTAATAGCCCTTTACTATTTAACACAATAATAAAAATGACAAACAATCCCCCTAATAATACTTTGGAGAGAAGTTTTCTTCCCGATCTTGTGATCATAAACCTACTTTTACTATTTTGTTAGCCTTGCCAAAACCTTTTATGATTTCTATCTCTCTGGGAGCAATCCTAAAATATTCAGCTAACACTTTCATTAATTGTCTATTGGCCTGCCCCTTTTCAGCGGGAGCAGTCAGTTTCACCTTGTAATTTTCTTGCTCTAATTTAGTCACCAAAACCTTGCTGGCACCAGCAATAACTTTTACTTTTATAGTCATACTTATTCTTTAATAAATATACCATCCTTTCGTCTCACTGAAAAGCAAAATATTCTGAGCTATCAATCAACTTTTATTTAGCTGCTTCTTTGTAAACTTCTGCTTTTGAAGGAGCTTTGCCTCTCCAAGAAATTATTTCATCACCAGCTTCGTCACAAAGAACAAGACTAGGAGTAGCTAAGACTGCATAAAATTGAGCCTCTGCTAAGCCATCAGGTTCATCTACATTGTGATTTTCTATTTCTAACTTTCCTTCTTTTTCTAACTCTTTGGCTAATTTCTTAGCAGGAGGACAATTTGGACAATCGTTTTTGGTAAAAATTTTAAATTTCATAATGATTGGTTATTGGATAATGAATGTATAAAGTTTGTAAAGTTAGAAAGTTTGTAAAGTGACTTGTCACCCCCGCCCCGTATCAAGTACGGGATAAACTCCAGCGGGGGTCCCGAGCAAATTTAGAAGAAACTAATTTGGCAAAGGGGAAGAAAAGAAATCGCCAGCCAAAGGCCCGCCTAGACTCGGCGAGGCTGGCTGGTCGCTCTTCGAGCGAGATTCCCGCCCGCTTCGCCAAAGCTACAGCGAGGCGAGTTGGAATTTATCCCGTCGGATGACAGGACGGGAATGACCATGTGTAACAACTTTATGAACTTTCTACTACCTATTACCTATACGCCAAATCTACATAAATTCCCTCTCTACTTTATCTACATATTTTTCTAATATATCTGCCATTCTAATAAGAGTTTTCTTGTCATAAGGAGTTCTTTTTTCATATTCTTTGTCCACACATTTCATTGTGCGAAATTGTTGCAAAGCTATCTTCTTTCCGCCTTTAACCATTTTTCCTATTTCCTCGACATCTTCCTCAGTCACTAATTCAGGAACAGCAGTGGTCCTAAAAATAGTATCTACCTCTGGTTTAGCTTTTAAGATCAATTGGATACTTTCTTCAATTGGTTTAGTGTCAAAGTTTTTTATCCCCACCGTTTCGCTGTATTTTGAAATTCGGTTCTTAACATCCATAGCAACATAACCCAACATGTCTTTATCTAAAAGCTCTTTGAGCATAGCAGGATTAGTCCCATTGGTATGTAGCCCTGCTTGAAAACCCATGTCTTTAACCGCTTGAATAAATAACGGTAACCCTGGATGAACCGTTGGTTCTCCACCCGTAAAAATAACCGAGTCCACCCAACCCTTCTTAGCCTTTAACATCTTTAACACTTCTTCTGTAGGATAAAGAGTAACTCCTTCCGTTTCTGTCACTAATTCAGGATTATGGCAGAATGGACAACGAAAATTACACCCTAACAAAAAAACTATTGTCGAAATTAAACCAGGTCTCTCCAACATTGAAGCTGGCTCTAGACCTCCAACTTTAATATTTTTAAACATTTAGCCTAAATATCTTTTATTCATAGCTTTTTCTCTATTTTTCAGTTCGGCAATTTTACCTTTATTCCACATACTTACTTTAGAGAAAAACCCAGTTACTCTAGTAATTTGATCTACATTTTTCGACCCACAGTGAGGACACTTGGTAATTAGTTGACTACTATTTTCATCAGCCATTTTTTTGTTTAATTTTTTAAATTATTTAAAGATTTAGATGTTACTCAAAAATTCCTCGAGTGGTTTTCCCACATTCATTGCAGTAAGTGAATTCTGGTGAGAAAGCAATTTGGGCAGCTTCTGTCAAGTGAAAACTCTTCTCCACAAAATTAGCAAGACTGGCAGCTGGTGGTTGAGATTCTCCCAACCAAATATGAGAAATAGCTCCAGCATCAATTAGAGGATGGAACATTCCTTCAATTCTTACTCTATCAATTGGATCCATCGGAGCAGACAAATTCAATTGAGTGGAATTTGTGTAGTATACCTCATCATTTTCTATTGTTCCCTTAATTACCTTGCTGGCTTCTTTGGGATACCATTTAAGGTCTAGTTTGGCAAAACGGTACACTGTAGTTTCTGCTGGTGTTTGTTCTAATACAAAATCAATCCCATATCGTTTAGACATTTGATCACACTGAAGCTTCATAGCCGCTATGATTTTTAATCCAAATTTCAGTGCTTCTCTAGATTCGTGTAATTCTACTCCCGTATGAGCTTGAACCATTTCGTTTAAACCAACAATACCTACCAAGTGGGTAGAACGAAATAATCTTAAATACGGATGCTTGTCATCTTCTTTCTGAACAGTCAATAAACCTAAGGGGCCATTCGCCTTTTTATCTAAAAGACTTTCTAGAAAAATTCTTTTCTCTCGATGAGCTCTAGCAATTAATTCCATTTTATTAGACAAGATAGAAAAAAGTTTTTTGTCATCACCTCCGGCTTGATAGGCGATCTTTGGTAAATTAATAGAAATATTCTGCAAGGCCGAGTATCTCATTTTCCAAGGAGTTTTAGCATCATCAATATCACTTTTCTTTAATTTAAAAGAAAGCCGACAACATTCAGAAATTTTAGCTTCGTTTCTTCTATCAAAAACAAAGTAAGTAGAGCCTTTATCTGCAGCTACCTTAGAAATAAATTCTAGAAACTTCTGATGTCCTTTTGTCTTAAAAAACCTTTCTGTAATATGTACTAATGGTTTAGGAAAAAAGAATGGACGACCGGCAGCATCTCCTTCCAAAAACACTTGGAATAATGCTTCAGCAAAATTTTGAGACTCTTTTTCATACTCTTTGTATGTTTTGCCAGTATATTTTCCTCCCGGACCAATAGCTTTTACATCTCTAAAATGGTCTGGAATTTCCCAATAAACATTTAAATCAGAGAAGATAGCCTGACCTCCACGAGCCACGGATTGTTGGGAGAATTCATAAATCAATACTTGAGCCAACTGCTTCAACTCTTTTTTACTTTTACCAATTAAATAAGGAGCTAGAAATAGATTGACAGCATCCCAGCCAATGGCCCCTGAAAAATGGCACTGTAAAGCTGCTGCAAATTTTACTAAGTGCCCAATCAATACCTCTGGATGTTTAGCTGGTACGGCTTGAGAAAGAGAAGTGGTTAAATCAAGACCATATTTTTTAATATATTCCAATGACTGACCACTGCAGTATGGACGATCAACCATCCCTAAATCATGCAAATGGATATCGCCATTCAAATGAGCATCGCTTATTTCTTGAGAAAAAACCCTTAGTAAAGCAAACTCTTTTTTAATCCCCTCTGCCAATGTTAGATTGGTAGCCTCTGGACCATGGGGCACATTAGCGTTGTCTTTATTGCTCTCATTTTCAACAATTTGCTTAACATCGTAAATTGGAAAACCCAAACGCAGATATTTTTTCCTCGCTTCTTCTAAATTTCTTTCTACCAATTCGGCATTCACCAACTCTCTGATCAACTTAGAAGTTACATTTTTCAACTTAGCTTTTAGAATTTTTCTCTCAACTTCAGTAGCAATAGAATTAGCTGTTTTTGCGGATAGTCCCGTTTCTTTAATCAAACTATTGGCAATAGCTCCCACGTCCCAACTTTCAATATCGTCACTGCTAGTTTTAACAAAGAGGGCTGTGTCGGTAACGTCTTTAATAAAATCTTGAGAAAGATCTAATTGATCTTTGTCTGTTACCTTTTTAGACTTTCCAGTTGTTTTTTTATTATGTTCAATAACGGGCAAATTTAGCATTTTGTCTTTTTGAGCTTTAGCTTTATTTTTCGAAGATGCACCATCAAAAAGTTTGGTCTTCTGAAAAACTTTTGCCTTACCCTTTTTTACTTTTACTTTTTCTACCATTTTTTTTCTTTATTCTTTTTATTTCTTTACTAAAAATATCTAATGATCCAAATGAGCGATAAACTGAAAGAAAACGTAAACAAGCAACTTCATCTACTTCCTTTAATTTTTCTACAATTAGGCGACCAATCTCTTTACTAGAAATTTCACTTTTACTTTTAGCAAAGATTTCACTTTCTATAGTATCTACTATTTCTTCTATTTTTTGATCGTTAATTGGTCTTTTTTCAAGAGCCTTTTTAATCCCTGACTCAATTTTATTTCTTTGATACGTTTCTTTTTCTCCTCCTCTTTTCAAAACTAAAACATCAGTTAGCTCTGGCCTTTCGTAAGTAGTAAATCGTGCTTTACATTTATCACATTCTCTGCGACGACGAGTTACTCTCCCGTCTTCTGCATCTCTAGAATCTATGACGCTGGTGTCCTGGCTATCACAGAAAGGGCACTTCATGGTCTATTTTAAAATTTTAATCGGTGGAGCAGGTCTAGCTATAAAATCCTACTTCAACCCTATTTCCTACAACATATTGTAGGTTGTAAACTCAATGTAACACAATTAAAAAACAGGTCAACCCCTCATTAACATTGGCTACTAGCTCTCTCAAATTATTTTCTGTCAGCAGAAGTTATCAAGAAGCAATAAAGGATACTTGTTGCTTTTTACTTCAAGGAGCTCGCCAGAAATAACAAAAAGTACTCAGGAGATTCTGAGTACTTTAAATTTTTATATTAACTCTTGTTTATTTTATCTTGTTTTTATTCATCTTGTTTCTAATAAAAGTAGGAATATCTAACTTGTCTTCATCTTTCTTAGTCTCATCAACCTCATTTTTAGCCTGATAATCAATCGGCTTTTTGGGTTTTTCCTGAGGAATCTTTCCTTTATCATCTTCTACCTCAGGAGCTACTTCCTTAATGTCTCCCTCGGACCCAGAAACTGTTATACTACCCTGTTGATGAAAGTCTACTGGGGTCTCTTCTGGAGTAGCTGGTGTACTTTCTTGAGTAATTGACGTACTTTCTTGAGCAATAGGCATATCGCCCATTTTATCCTCTTCTTCCTCAAAGCCAGTAGCAATAACAGTTATTTTAATTTCTCCTTTTTTCTTTTTCTTTCCTTCTTCTTTTTGAGCTACGGCCCCAAAGATAACTTTAGCATTAGGATCAACATTTTCAGTAATAACATTAGCCGCTTCATTGATTTCAAGCATTCCTATATCCGAACCACCGCTGACATTAAATAAAACTCCTCTAGCCCCATCAATTGACATTTCCAGTAACGGTGAATTAATGGCTTGTTTGGCTGCTTCAGTTGCCCGATTTTCTCCTGAAGCTTTTCCAATACCCATCAGAGCTGAACCAGCGTCCTGCATAATTGCTTTAATGTCCGCAAAATCAACCGACACAATTCCCGGAAGGGTTATAATGTCAGAAATACCCTGAACTCCTTGTCGTAAAATATCATCTACCACTCTAAAGGCACTTAAAAGAGTTGTTTTTTTATCAATAACTTGAAGCAATCTATCGTTGGGAATGGTTACCAAAGTATCCACTCTATCTCTGAGATGTTCTATCCCTTCCTCAGCAAGAGCTGCTCGTTGAGACCCCTCAAAAGTGAAGGGCTTGGTAATTATTCCTACTGTCAAAGCTCCTGATTCTTTAGCTACTTCAGCTACAATTGGAGAAGCTCCCGTGCCCGTACCACCACCCATGCCACAAGTAACGAAAATCATATCCGCATCTTTCAGGGTTTCTTGAATTTCGTCTCTATTTTCTTCCGCTGCCTGTCTACCAATTTCTGGATTCATCCCAGCCCCTAATCCTTTGGTTAAATTTTTACCAATGTGAATTTTTTCTGAAGCCTTGTTGTGATGAAGATCCTGGACATCAGTATTAACAGCAACAAATTCGACCCCTTTCAGATTGGCCTCAATCATTCTATCAATTGCATTGCCACCGGCGCCACCGACACCAACCACTAAAATTCTGGCTGCTGTTTCTATGTCTAACTTTACTTCTGATGACATTATAATTTAAAGTTAAAGATTATACATTGACCAAAAAGATTATCAAAGTAATTTAATGCTGTCAATAAAAAAAATATTATTCTCAATTTTTAAAAACCTAAGGTAGAAATGTCTTTGACCATTTATATAATTTAGTGGCCACAGAAACCAGTCTAGAAAAAATATTTTTGATTCCGCCTATGGAGCTACTTTCAACTTTATTCTCTAACCCCCAATAAATCAAGCCTATGGCAGTAATAAATCCTGGCTCATCAACTTTATCTGCCATGCCTCCTAATTCCTTGCTAGGAAAACCATTCTGAGTAGGCAATTTTAAAATTTTCTTACCCAAATCAACACAGCCAATAACTCTAGAAGATCCGCCAACTATTACCGCCCCCGCCGGCAACATTCCATCTCTGTCTATAGATTTTAATTCTTTGTTCACTAATTCAAAAATTTCTTCTATCCTAGCTTCAATAATTTCTGCCACATGTCTTCGGGAGACAACGCTCTCTTCATTTTTATCGAATTTACTTAAATCAATTTGGTCTTTTTTATTAATTTCGGCTGGCAGACAAGAACCGTATTTCACCTTAACATCTTCAGCCACTTCAATGGATGTCCTTAGACCAATAGCAATATCGTTAGTAATATTTCCTCCTCCTATGGGAATAACTCTTACATGTAACAGTTCTCCATCTTCATAAACCGCCAAGCTGGTTGTCCCTCCTCCTATATTTATTAAAACTACTCCAAGTTCTTTTTGTCTTTTAGTAAGAGTTGCCATTTGAGCCGCCAGAGAAGAAAGCACTAATTCTTCCAAAGTAATCCCCGCCTGATATAAACATTTATCAATATTCTTTAGACAGGAAGAGGGACTTTCAATCACCATACAATTAGCTTCCAATTTTACTCCACTCATGTCTACCGGATCTTTAATTTCATCTTGATTGTCAAGAGAAAACTTTTGAGGAATTACATGAATAATTTCTTTATTATTGGGAACTGAGATAGTTTGAGCTGCATTAATAGCTCTTTCAACATCTCCCTCAGTAACTTCTCCATCTGGCTTGCCCATAGCAATAGCTCCCTTACTGAATTGATACGTAATGTCACTATTACCAAGACTAACATAAGCATTTTCTACTGGGACACCTGCCATTCGTTCGGCTTGTTCAACCGATTCATTGATAGAATTGACCGTCTCTCCAATATCAATGACCATACCCTTTTTTATCCCCAAAGAACTGGCTTCCCCTACTCCGATAATTTGAGGTACTTCATTTTCATTTTCTGGTTTTTGGGCAATAATTGTTCTTACTCCAGAAGTCCCTATATCAATTCCGACAACTGTATTCAATTTGGACATCTTTTTTATTTTTACTATGTTAGAAAATTTAAAGTGGGCGACTTAGGATTTGAACCTAAGACCTCGTCATTATCAGTGACGCGCTCTAACCAACTGAGCTAGTCGCCCATTCTCTTCAGAATTTTTCTTTCCAACTTTTCCATCTCGACTGCATCTTTTTCTTTTTCATGATCATACCCTGCCAAATGAAGCATCCCGTGAACAATTAACTGTTTTACCGAAAGAATCAATGAATCGGTTGACTTGTTTGAATGTTCTTTTAAATATTGGACACTGATATAAATCTCTCCTTGATTATCCTCTTTTCCGTAATTAAAAGATAGTACGTCCGTTGCTTTATTAATTTTCCTAAACTTGGCATTTAATTTTCGGATAAAAGAATTATTAACAAAAACAAGGTTGACTTTTTGGGGAATATTTTTTTCCTCTGCAAGAGGTATAAACAGCTGCTCTATCTCATTTTTTCTTAGCGGAGGACATTCTGATTCCACCTTTTTGTCACTAAAGAAAATTTGGATTTTTAGTCCCTTCATCCGAGAAGCCTTACAACCAAATTTTTTATTTCTTCTCCAGAAGCTCTGCCACCAACCTCTTTCATAACTAAGGGCATCACTTTCCCTAAATCAGCTTTTGAATCAGCCCCAGTCTCTTTAATAACTTTTTTCACAATGCTTTCCAGTTCAGTTATATCCAAATTGGCTGGTAAAAATCCCTTTATTAAATCAGCTTCTTTTTTCTCTTTTTGAAATAAATCGTCTCGTCCGGCTTCCTTAAATTTATCCATAGATTCATTTCTAGATTTCAATTCCGATCTTAATACTTTTAAAATTTCTTCCTCTTTTAATTCTCTCTTTAATGCTATCGCTTTATTTTTTATTGACGCCTTAACCATTCTTAAAGTGTCTACAACCACCTGATCTTTTTCCTTCAACCCTTGGATAAGCATTTGATCAATTTTGGTTAACAACTTCTCCATATAATAAATAATCTACTTAGTCTTACCAATTTTCCCAGCCATAAACCTATTTCTTTCTTCTTCTAATTTTCCGAGTTTTCTTAATTTTTCCTTTTCCTTTTGAACGGCTAACCGATAAATAGCTCGCAGTCTTCTCTCTCTCTTCGTTTCTGGTTTTTGATAATGCTTTTTGCTTCGTTCTCTACGACCGATACCACTTTGTTGCCAACGTTTACTAAAACGCCTTAACAAACCTTCTGCTGGCTCGTTGCCTCTATTTCTTACCTCAACCATTGTAACACCTCCCCTTCTTATTATTTAATAAACAAATAAAATACATTTTAAACCAAAGTTAGTTTAATTAGGATAACATATTATTCATAACATAAATTTAGAAACAGGACAAGAGAAAAATGAAAAAAATATTATTTAGTTTTATTTCTTTCTTAATTCTTTCTTTAACTGTTCCATAATTTTTGTTTCAACAACTATTTTTTGAGATCCCGTTTGCATATCACGAATAATCACCGTGCCATCCAATGCTTCTTTTTGCCCAATGATTAAAGCCAGTCTAGCCCCTACTTTATTGGCAATTTTTAGCTGAGATTTAATACTATCTTTACCAAAAGATTCAGTTACTGGCATCCCTGCTTTCTGTAGCACGCTTAAAAGTTTCAAGCTTTTCTTTTTACCCAATTCTCCAAGCTGGATTAAGAAAACTAGATTTTTCTTTACCTTTTTAGGTAGATGTCCCTTTTTAAGTTCTAGGATTAATCTTTCTATGCCCATACCAAAACCCATAGCTGGTGTTCTTTTCCCTCCGAGTTGTCTAACTAAGCCATCGTATCGTCCACCTCCAGCTAAGCTGGCATTATTTCCATCTCTAGTAGGATTAGGCACAAACTCAAAAACGGTACGATTATAATAATCAAGCCCCCGAACCAATGAAGGGTCAATTACATATTGCAACTCCAGCTCATCTAAATATTCTAACATGGCCTTAAAATGGTCATGACATTCTCCACAAAGTGAATTTATAATTTGAGGAGCTCCTTCAATAAACGGTTGGCATTTATTCTGTTTACAATCTAAAATTCTTAAAGGATTTTTTGTTAACCGCTTTTGACAATCAGCACACAACTTTTTCTTGTGGGGTTTAAAATAATTAACTAACTGTTTTAAATAAGCTTTTCTACACTTAGGACAACCAATGCTATTGACTAAAAGTTGGTAATTTTTAATCCCTATCTTTTTAAGAATAGTATCTACCAATAAAATCAGCTGAGCATCTAAAAGAGGATCTTGCCTCCCAAAAACTTCAAAATCAATTTGATGATGCTCTCGATACCGTCCCGCTTGTGGTTTTTCATAACGGAAAATTGGCCCCATAGAATAAAGCCTCACCGGTTTAGGCCAACGCGATAATCCTCGTTCTATATAAGCCCTAACAATGGAAGCCGTAAGTTCTGGACGAAGAGTCACCTTATCTTTTCCCTTAGTACGAAAAGTATACATTTCCTTATCTACAATATCTGTTCCTTCTCCAACAGAACGCTCAAAAAGATCCGCTTTTTCCAAAATAGGAGTGTCTATCCTCTGATAGCCAAAATTTTCAGCCATTGTGTTGATGCTGTTTCTGATTTTGTTCCAATAAATTTGGTCTTGAGGTAAAATATCATGCATACCTTTAAGAGAAACAGGTTTTTCGTAGATCATCTTTTTAACCTTCTTCTTAGTTGCACTCTTAGTTGTACTCTTTGCTCTTCTACCCATAAATTTATAATTATTCACTAAAAACTGTAAATCTATTAAGCGGATACGCCCTTATCCAAGCTCTTCCAATGATTAATTCTTCTGGTAATATCCCCCACACTCTTGAATCAGAGCTAGCTTCACGATTATCACCCAGCACGAAATATTCATCATCTCCCAGTGTCTTACTCAAATCTCCCCTAGTGATTCGTCCGTTAGGAAGATACTCACTTTCATTTAGCACTAATCCTGTTGGATGTTGCGCATTAAAAATAGTTACCTTTCCTCCTCTAATTGCTATTCTTTCTCCTGGTAACCCAACAATTCTTTTTATATAATATTCACTAGGTTCTTTTGGATACTTAAAAACAATAACATCTCCTCTCTCGGGGTCATTAATACGATATTCTATTTCACTAACAACTAAATATTCTCCATCAAGAAAACCAGGTTCCATGCTGGCTCCCCTAACAACAAAGGGTTGCACCAAATAGTATCTTATGGGGATAACAATAACTAAACTTATTAGAATAACTCCAAAAAATTCTTTAATAAATCCCCAAAATTTAGAAGATTTTTTAGGTTCTTGTTTTTTACCATAAAAATCATTTTCAAGATCTAGATTCTGTTTCATTTTAAATAGAAATTAAATTATAATAACTTACCGCTTTAAAAATATATCTAAGCAGTTGGTCACAATTATTTTAGCAACAAGTAGTGAGGCAAAAACCAACCTTTATTTTTATTATAAATAATAACTTGGTTTATCCACTATTTTTGTATTATACTTAAATTATTAATAAATATCAAATAGTATTTTTAAATCAATCGCTGAACAAAAACTAAATGTCTATTAAGAAAAAGGCTACCATCTTTATAATTAGAACCATCTTGGTAATTTTAATGATTGCCTTACCTTCATTGTCTTTAGGATTTGCCAGTTTTGTAGTAATTAAGACCTATAATGTTTCTAGGATGATATCCAATCATCAAATAACAAATTCTTCAAATGAAGAAAACAAAAAAGCATTTGATACAAAATCTAAGGCTAGAGAAATTATTTCTCAAACCAAACAATTGGCTGGCTTAGCTAATCCTCAACTTAAGAAAGGAACATCCAAACGAGTAAACATTCTTCTCTTAGGAAAAGCCAGCGAAGATTACCCAGGGTCTGCTCTTACCGACACCGTAATCTTAGCCAGTTTCAATCCTCAAACCAGCCAAACCACAATGTTATCTCTTCCTCGAGATCTTTACACCCCTATCCCAAATTCCAACCAATTCACTAAACTCAATGCAATTTATCATTACGGACTCAAGCAGGGTGGAGAAAAAGAAGGTCTCGAATATATTAAACAAGCTGTAAAAAATATTACGGGGCAAGAGGTTGATTATTTCGCAATGCTTGATTTTAAGGGCTTTGTAAAACTGGTAGATGAGATGGGACCTATTAGGGTAAATGTTAGCCAAGAATTAACAGATCACCGTTACCCTGGCCCCAACTATAGTTACCAACTATTTCATATTGATAAAGGCTGGCAAAATCTTGATGGACAGACCGCTCTTAAATATGTACGCACTCGTCATAACCCTGGAGGAGATTTTGGAAGAGCTTTTCGGCAACAGCAAGTATTAGTAGCCATCAAGAAAAAGTTTTTCTCTCTAGTGAATATCTCCTTATTAGCTAAATTGAATTCTATCCTTGATATTATCGCTCATAATGTAACAACAGATATAGAATTTTCAGAATACGGTTCCTTCTTAGCTCTGGCCAAAAATATTAATATCCACGGAGCCACCAATAAAGTTTTAGACAACCGAGGGAATAATCCTATTTTAACAAGTCATTCTTCACGAGTCGGCAGAAGTAGAGCTTATTTTCTAAGACCAACCGCTGGTGATTATTCCCAGATTCAAGAAATTGCAGAAAATATTTTTGATCTTAATAAATTACGCTCCAACTGGGAGAAACAAACTCTAGAGGACCCAACCGTTCTCATTGTTAATAAATCGGGTAGCCAGTCCTTGCTCACTGAAATTAAAAGAAGAATTGGTAAGGCAGGCTTTAAACGGGTTAGTAGCCAAACAGAAACCGATGATATCCTGGCAAGTACTTTTATTTATGACAACACCGAGGGCTTGAAACCATATTCCTTAAATTCTCTTTTGAAAATTTTAGATACTCAGCTAAAGCCAGAAAAATATTTAAAAACTGAAAATTTTGACTTGGTGATAATATTAGGAGACAATGCCCGAAAGCTTCTTGAGGAAGAAGAAGTGGTCCTCCCCCAAGAAGCTTTCGGGCAAACAGAATACTAATGAGTAAAAAGTTTATAAAGTAGAAAGTAGGAACCTTATGAACTTTACAAACTTTATGAACTTTATGAACTTGATAACTTTTAACTCTAATCCTATGGAAAACATTAATTTCATCCTCGTTGGACTAGGAAATCCTGGCAAACAATATATTCACACTCGTCATAACGCAGGTTTTTATGCTATTGAAAAAATCACCGCAAGTTTTGCAAAAGATAATTTAGAGATCGAAACAAAACTTGAAACAAAAAA
Source organism: Patescibacteria group bacterium (assembly GCA_034716235.1). Lineage (GTDB taxonomy): Bacteria > Patescibacteriota > Minisyncoccia > CAIUEV01 > JAHKAQ01 > M55B174. Next base: position 17,293 of record JAYEHH010000009.1, read on the forward strand.
AGAAGTTGAATCTTGTCTTTTTAATATCGGGAAGACTAAATTATTAGCCTTAAAACCCTTGGGGTACATGAATAAAAGTGGTGAGACCTTAAAAAAATATCTAGCCTATAAAAATATTTCTCCAGAAGAATTTATTAAAAAAGCTATTTTAATTTGTGATGATTCAGATTTGTCAGAAGGGAGACTTAAATTAACAAAAAACCACGGAACAGGAGGACATAAAGGATTGGCTAGTATTTTTTCAGTTTTTAACACAACCGAATTCATCAGAATAAAAATCGGGATTAGACCTCTCCATAATAAAAAATTAGCGGAAACCTTTGTATTGTCTTCTTTTGAGCAAAATGGAAAACTTGATAAAACAATTCAAGAAATTCCTGAAATAATAAGCTGTTTAACTAAAAAAGGGCTTGACGCTTGTCAGTCCCTTTATAATTTTTCTGATAATTCTCCTAAAACCACCCACGAGCCATAGAATAATCTATACTTGGTTCAGTCCTAACAATAAGGAGGAATCATTAGGCCCAAAAACTCGTAGACGGATCCAGAAGGACTATTCGTAACAACCCAAATGCTTTTGTAAATTTAACAGAAAACTCTAGTATATTTTATTACATTTGTCAATCAAAATTGGATCAATATTCTACAGATAATCTTAAAACCTATGTTGAGCTCAATTTATTTAATAATATTTCTACTCCCCATTTACCTTGTTCAATTTAATCTTTTTGGAAAAGGAACCATAAATTTATTGGACATTCTACTATTAATTTTTTTAGCTTCTTTTGGCTATTACTTGTTTGAGAATGCCCATAGACAATCCTTTAAAAAATTTCTAAGTAAGAATGGTAAACTACTGCTCCCCTTGTCTATTATTTTAACTGGTTTTTTAACATCGTATTTGGCCAATGTAACTTTGACCAACTGGCAAGATGGGCTGGGTATTCTTAAGAGTTTTTTACTATTGCCAATTTTTTTCGCTCTGGCTATTAGTTTTTTGATTCAGCAAAAAAAAATTTCCCTGATTAAAATTCTCAAAAGTTATTTTCTTTCTTCTGTGATTTTAGCCTCAGGGAGTATTTTCTATTTTCTTTTAGGAATTACAACCTATGACAACCGAGTAGCCTTATTTTTCAATTCCCCCAATTCCTTGGTTATGTATCTTATTCCTGGATTTTTAATTGGGAGCTGGTTTCTAAAAGAAATAAAAAAACAAAAATTTCATTCTTATCCTCTCCTATTTTTAATTATTGCTTTACTTTTTTTAGCGACTGCTATTATTCTGACTCAATCCTTAGGAGGCTGGATGGGATCAGGAGGAGCGCTTATTTTTCTGTTTTGGCCAAAAAAGATGAGATCTCTTAGAAAAAAAATCACTTATCCTTTGATTATAGCATTGTCTTTATTGACCTTAATCTTTATTTTCACTTCTAGTTTTATAATTTCAAAAATGGGCTATTCGCCATTTATTACTCCGTCTTCTTATGATTCTCGCTTAGTAATTTATCAGGTTGGTACTAAAATTATTGCTGATCATTGGTTGCAAGGAATTGGACCGGGTAATTTCCAAAAAGTCTATCTAGATTATCAACAATATTTTCTTCCTTATCCTCAATGGGCAGTCCCTCACCCCCATAATCTGCTATTAAGTTTCTGGCTTGAGGCTGGATTTTTAGGATCTTTAGGCTTTTGGTTGCTTCTTTGGAATTTACGAATTAGCTTTCGCAAATTTAGAACCTCTTTGGGAGTCCTTGTTGGATCAATAATGCTCTACTTTCTAATTCACGGCTTAGTTGATACTCCTTTCTGGAAAAATGATTTAGCGGTAATTTTTTGGTTAATAATCATTTTAA
>JAYEHH010000010.1:0-4230 GCA_034716235.1 Patescibacteria group bacterium
GATGGGCTAGCTAAGGCGGGAGCGCAAGGATTGCCCGATGGATCAATTAGCGAAATTGTTTTTAACTTGGCGAGTTGGTTACTAATTCTTCTAGGCTCCTTTGCGGTTATTGGTTTCGTAATTTCTGGAATTCTTTATTTAACCTCGGCTGGCAATGAAGACAGAATGGAAACAGCTAAAAAAGGAATGATCTATTCAATCATTGGAGTTATTGTTGGACTGTTAGGCTACATAATTGTTCAAGCCGTTGATACTTGGTTTAGAGTTGGAAGCGTTGATTTTTAAAAATCAGTTTTAAATTATACCATTAGTATAGTTTTTGCATTTCAATTTTCTAAATGATATTATAGCTTTGCTAATTTTTACCAGTTAATTATTCTCCCTTGAACGAATTAATTACCGTTTCTTCAAATTTAGAGGCTTTCTACGCTTTCTTAAAATGGCTCAGCGGAGGATTGGGTTTTTTTGGGCTCAGCTGGTTATTGCTTGGATTGGCTAGGTATGCTATGTCAGCTGGCGATGCAGAGAAGAAAAAAGAAAGCATTCATATTTTGACATCTTCGGCCATCGTAATTATCATTTCAGTACTTATTGGCGGAACAGTTTTTTGGTTAGGCCATCTTTAATATTTTAAAATCAAAGGTTATGGTTAAAAAAGCAATTCTTTTGGTTGCTGGATATGGGACTCGGTTTTTGCCAGCGACTAAAAGTATGCCTAAAGAAATGTTGCCGGTAGTGGATAAGCCGGTTATTCAATATTTGGTAGAAGAGGTGGTGGCAGCTGGCATTGAAGAAATAATTTTTGTTACTGGGAGAGGTAAAAGGTCTATTGAGGATCATTTTGATAAATCCTTTGAGCTAGAACATAACTTAGTGGAAAAAAATAAAAAAGAATTATTAAGAGACGTCAGAGAGATTTCTAATTTAGCTAAATTTACTTATGTAAGACAGGGAGAACCGAAAGGTGATGGTGATGCTTTATTATGTGCCAAGCATTTAGTTAAGGATGAGCCGGTAGCAGTACTTTTTGGTGATGATGTTATTGACTCCGAGGTACCAGCCATAAAACAATTAATGAATGTTTATGAAAAGTATAAAGATCCGGTTGTTTGTTTGCAAAAAGTTCCTCGTAATCAAGTGTCTCAGTATGGAGTAATAAAAGGAATTGAAGTAGCTGATAGAGTCTATGAAATCAATGATTTTGTGGAAAAACCAAAGGCTGGGGAAGCCCCCTCAGATTTAGCGGTAGTAGGAAAGTATATTATAACTCCAGAGGTTTTTTCAGCCATTGAAGCCGGTGGAACTTCTGCTGGCGGAGAACAGCGCTTAGCCGATGGGTTTGTGGAGCTTCTAAAAACTAAACCGATTTATGGTTGTGAATTCAGGGGGCAAAGATTTGATTGTGGTTCCAAAATCGGATTTTTAAAAGCTACGGTAGAATTTGGCTTGAAACACAAGGAAACTAAAAAAGAATTTACTAAATATTTGAAAAATTTGAAAATAAAGCATGATGTTTAGAAAAGATGGAGAAGAAGTGGACGGGATAAAGGCGGAAAAGCTTTCTCAATCAAACTGGAAAATTGAAATTATTTTTCAGGATGAAGATATTTTAATTGTTAATAAACCAACCGGCTTACAGGTTCATCCAGACAGTAAAAATTTAACCGGCACTTTGGCTAATTATTTACTAGCGGAATATCCAGAGATTAAAAATGTTGGAGAGTCGATAGAGCGTCCTGGTATTGTTCACCGGCTAGATAGGGATACTTCTGGATTAATGATGGTTGTTAGAAATAATCAAGCATTTCAATACTACAAACGTCAATTTCAGCAAAGAAAGCTAAAGAAGGTTTATTGGGCATTGGTGCATGGAAATGTAAGCAATAATTCGGGAGAGATTAATTTGTCTATCGGTAGATCACCTAAACATACTGAGATAAGGTCAACCGCGGATTATGCCAAAGATAAAAAAGATGCTCGGACATTTTATAAGGTATTAGAAAGATTTAAGGTTACTAAGTCTCCCAGTAAAGAATTCCTTTATACTTTATGCGAGGTTCAACTTGAGACTGGCAGAACTCATCAGATAAGAGTTCATTTAAAATCAATAGGATATCCAGTGGCAGGCGATGTCGTGTATAAATTTAAGAGATTGCGAGCTCCTGTAAACTTGAAAAGAATGTTTTTAGTTGCTAAAAAGTTAGAATTTGTAGATAGAGCTGGTAAGAAAAAGAAGTTTGAAATAGAAATTAGTGAAGATTTAGAAAAAGTGCTAGAGGAAATTAGGAATTAGGGATTTTAAATTTGAAATTATCTTGTTTTTGCCTACCTGCCGGTAGGCAGGCAAGGCAGGAAAGTGCAATCGGGGGTCCCGAGCAAATTTAGAAGAAGTTAACTTGGCAAAGTCTTGTCTGGACGTACCGGGATTCCCGCTGGAGTTTATCCTGTCGAATGACGGGACGGGAATGACAGTAGTATTTATAAACTTTCTAACTTCAACACCATGTTAAAAAAAATTCTCATCTTCGTTGCCGTATTATTTCTAGGAGCTCTAGGGGTTAATACTTGTTTAGCCAACCAGTCTTTTGTTCCTACAGAAAGTGTAGGAGTAATTAATGATTTTGCGGTTACAGCTACCATCAATCAAGATAGCTCAGTAGATATCACCGAGGAGATTACTTACAACTTTGGTAATTATAAGCGTCATGGTATTTATAGGACGATACCGATTAAATATGAAATTGGAAGAACCGACGGAGAAATTTCGGAGGATATAAAAGAAACTAAAGTTCTAGGTTCTAAATATAATCTTAGGATTAAAGATGTTTCGGTTACTGATGAAACAGGGTCTTCCTATAATTTCAGCAAGAGCAAAGACGGTCGTTATCTGGAAATAAAAGTGGGTGACTCAGATGCTTATGTCCAAGGGATTAAAACTTATATTATAAAATATAAAGTTTTTCGAGCGGTTGGATTTTTCTCTGACCATGATGAACTTTATTGGAATGTAACTGGGGGTGAATGGGAAGAGCCAATTTTAAAATCTAGTTTTCAGATTATTTTGCCAGAGGAAGTAAAGAAAGATAATCTCAAGCAAGCTTGTTATACTGGAGCTTCGGGCTCAACTCAAAGTATGTGTCTGGGAGAAATTACCGATAAGAATAAAATTATTTTTAATTTGGAAGAAGGCTATTCTTTAAATTCTCAAGAGGGCCTAACGGCTGTTTTGAGTTGGCCTAAAGGAATAATTAAACCGATTTCTAAAAGCCAAAAATACCTTTGGATTTTAGAGGACAATTTAGGGGCTTTGTATGCCTTTATTGCTCCAGTACTGGCGTTTATCTTTCTTTTCTCTTTATGGTTCAGAAGGGGACGCGATCCCGAAGGGAAAGGGACAATTATTGCGCGTTATAATCCTCCTAAAAATATGACCGCTCAAGAGTTAGGAACGGTGGTTGATGAAAAAGTGGATAATGTAGATTTATCATCTTTGATTATAAGTTTAGCGGTAAAGGGATATTTGAAAATTAAAGAGTTGGAAGGTAAGAAAATTCTAGGGATTTCTATGAAAAAAGATTACCAATTAGAAAAATTAAAAAGTAATTACGGAGAACTAAAAACTTTTGAAAAAACATTTATGGAGAAAGTTTTTGGCAGTAATGATGAAAAAAAGTTATCAGAACTGAAAAATAAATTCTATCGCCATATTCCTAAACTTAAAAAAGAACTTTATGGAGCAACGGTTGCGGAAGGATATTTTAGCAAAAACCCTCAAGTGGTAAGAGCAACTTATTTTGCGATAGGGGTAGCCGTGATATTTGCCGGTACTCCTGTGGTAGGAATTTTTTTCCAATCTGGTCTAGCAACATTTGCTAATGTAGTTGTGGGGATAATGATTATTTTATTTGGGCTAATTATGCCGAGAAAAACAGCCAAGGGAGTTAAGGCCAAGGAAGATATTTTAGGATTAAAGGAATATTTAAGTGTAGCTGAGGCTGATCGAATAAAGTTTCACAATGCGCCCGAAAAAAAGCCGAAAACTTTTGAAAAATTGCTTCCTTACGCCATGGTTTTGAGTGTGGAGAATGAATGGGCCAAACAATTTGAGGATATTTATAAAACTCCGCCCGATTGGTATGAAGGAGGAGATCTACATGCTTTCAGTGCCCTCTATCTAGCTAATAGTCTTACCAGTTTACAGAATAATGCTAACGCAGCTTTTGCTTCTCG
>JAYEHH010000011.1:0-3722 GCA_034716235.1 Patescibacteria group bacterium
ATTATTATTTAGCAAAGTATGTAGCTACCCATTATCATGGTCAAAGTACTCGGAAATGGCCCGAGATGGCTAGGTTGCTTGCTTGGAATAGAGGGCTTTACTATTTTTTAATCAAGCATTATGCTAAAAAACGAATGTTAGTAAAACTTGCTTTAAGGGTAGAGGTATTTTTTATTTTTTTAGGCAGAGTGATGGCAGAAACACTTAAAAGCATTTTTAAATAATTAATCTTAACTATCAGTCTTTAACTATTATCTTATGACTTATTATTCGCCAGGTTCCAGGGAAGATGAGATTATATCTAAAAAGTTAAAACGTATGGGGAAAACTTCAGACAAGAATATTGCCAAAGAAGATTCCGGGAAAAGACTATTTAAGCCCAAGGGTAGAATTAAGAAAACCATAGGCATTTTAGCTATCATTCTTTTATTGGCTGGAGGAGTTCTTTTTTATAAAACTTCCAGTTTAATGTCTAGAATCTCTATTTCCAGTGGCAGTATTTTTGGTGGTCTGTTTAAAGGGACTGAAGATGTTAAGGGAATGGAGGATGGAAGAATCAATATTTTGCTGATTGGCATGAGAGGAACTAATATTCCGGGCGGAAGTTTATTGGCAGATACAATTATGGTAATTTCTATAAAAGCCGAAGAGAATAAAATAGCTATGATATCTATCCCGCGCGATCTCTATGTGGCAATTCCCGGCAAAAATTATTCTCGAAAAATTAATGAAGCTAATGTTATTGGTGAGGAGAATGGTAAGAGTAAAGGATTGGAATTAATGAAAGAAACCGTGGGGAATGTTACAGGCTTACCAATCCACTATGCTATTTCGGCTAATTTTGATGCCTTGCGTGACACGGTAGATGTCATGGGAGGAATAACCGTTCATCTTGATAAACCTTTTTATGAAGGAGAACAATTTGTTGAAGGGGATGAGTGCGGAGGAGAATTCAGTCTAGAAGCTGGAGATATTAAATTGAACGGGGAAACAGCACTTTGTTATACTAGAGCACGTTTTGCTACTTCGGATTTTGATAGAGCCAGAAGGCAACAAGAAGTTTTGCTGTCCATGAAAAACAAGGCTTTAAGTGTCGGAACTCTTTCCGATTTTGGGAAATTAAATGATTTAACGAATGTTATGGGGAACAATATTAGAACGGATATGAAATCATGGGAAATGCAAAAATTATTTGGAATTCTAAAGGGAGTAGAAGGTTCTGAGGTGTATCATAAAGTTTTTGACACTTCCAAGGAGGGGTTGCTTTATTCTACTAGCAATGGTTCATATATTTTGTTGCCGGTAGGAGATAATTATAACGAGATTCACCAAGTGTGTGCTGATATCTTTGAAGAGGAAAGATGAAAAAAGTAGATGTTTCTATTATTATAGCTAGTTATAGAAATGCTTCTATCTTAAAGCTGTGCCTTGATTCTTTACTAAAAAACATTAGTGATAGGCTAAAGTTTGAAATAATTGTTGTTGATATTGAAACTCAGGAAGAAATCAGGGATCTTGTTTTAGATGAATACCCTCAAGTTAAGTTTATTCCCCTAGCCAAGAATGTTGGTTTTGCCAAGGCACTAAATAAGGGCATCAAGTATTCTTCTGGGGAAGCAATTCTTTCATTAAACCCAGATATCATTGTTAGGGAGGGGGCAGTAGAAAAACTTTATGATTATGTGACCACTCATCCAAAAGTAGGCATCGCTGGTCCCAAGCTTTTAAACTTTAATGGAAGTCGTCAAGATTCATGTTTCAGCTTTTACACTCCAACGACGGTAGTTTATAGAAGGACATTGTTGGGAAATTCTTTTTTCGGAAAGAAATCTCTAAAAAAGTTTTTTATAAGACCAAAAGGGAATGATGCCCAACCAATCGCAGGCTGGCTTATGGGATCCGCTTTAATGTTAAGGGCTGATAATTTAAAAAAGATTGGGTTGATGGATGAGCGTTACTTTATGTATTTTGAAGATGTTGATTGGTGCCGACGTTTTTGGGAAGCTGGTTTTGATATTGTATATATTCCTCAAGCTGAAATGTTTCACTATCATGGTAAGATGAGCGCCTCTAAAAGTATCTTCAGTTTACTTTTTAATAAGATGACTTTTATTCACTTCCTATCCGGATTAAAATATTTCATTAAGTTCGGAGGCTGGAAAGTAAAAAAGTCAAAGATATAAAAATTTAATAAAGATGGATCATCAACAAGAAAAAAAACAATTCAAGGTTTATTTCATGGTAGCTGCCCTGGCAACTTTTTTTATCTTAGGAGTATTTTTTGGTAAAAGAAGTGTTGCTGACCGTGAATTTTCAGGTGTAACAAAAAATGGCGAAAGATTTTCTGTTGAGGGAATGGATTTTTTAAATGAAGTCTGGGAAAAAGTTAATGGGAAATATGTAGGAGAAACTCCCGATAGCCAGGAAGCACTAGAGGGAGCTGCCAAAGGTTTGGTTAGCTCATTAGGCGATCCCTATACGGTTTTTTGGGACGAGGAAGAATCTCAAGATTTCTTAGGAGATATGGAGGGTAGTTTTGAAGGGATTGGAGCGGAAGTAGGTATCCGGAAACAAATGCTTACGGTGATCTCTCCCCTAGATGAAATGCCAGCTCAGCAGGCAGGGCTAAAAGCGGGAGATATAATACTGCAGATAAATGGCGAGATTACCACAGAGATGACACTGGATGAAGCCGTTAAAAAAATTAGAGGTCCTAGGGGAACTCAAGTTAAATTGGTTGTGGTTAGGGGCAACAATGGCGATGGTAAACCCTTAGAATTTGAGATAACTAGAGATAAAATTGATTTTAAAAGTGCTAGCTGGGAAGAAAAAGACGATCAAATAGCCTATGTTAGAGTGAGTGGTTTTTTACGAGACACGGATCAAGAATTTTCAGAAGTTGCCAAAGAAATAAAAAACAAAAACATTAAAAAAATAGTTCTTGATTTACGTAATAATCCGGGTGGTTATTTAGAAATGGCGGTTAGCCTATCCAGTTATTTTCTTCCCAAGGGTTCACTAGTGGTTACAGAGGATTATGGGGATGCTAATAAATCTAAAAATGAAGAACATTATACGGAAAATAGATTGAATAAAGCGAGCTTAGAAGAATATCCGCTGGTTATTTTGATTAATGAAGGGACTGCTTCCTCTGCAGAGATTTTAGCAGGAGCCGTAAGAGATGGGCGAGGAGTTTCCTTGATTGGTAAAAAAACTTTTGGCAAGGGTTCTGTCCAAGAGGTAGAAAAATTGAGTAATGGATCTTCTGTTAAAATTACGGTTGCTAAATGGCTCACACCTAAAGGGGTTAATCTTGAGGATGGAGGGTTAGAGCCTGACATTGAACAAGAGATTTTCATTGATTCTGCTGAGAACGAAGAGGATCAGCAGTTGTTGAAAGCGATAGAAGTAGTTAAGGAGTTATAAAGTTAGAAAGTGACCATTAGTAGAAAGTTCATAAAGTTAGAAAGTTCATAAAGTGACTTGTCACCCCCGCCCCGTATCAAGTACGGGATAAACTCCAGCGGGGGTCCCGAGCAAATTTAGAAGAAACTAATTTGGCAAAGGGGAAGAAAAGAAATCGCCAGCCAAAGGTCCGCCTAGACTCATTAACCAGAGTATCTTTTACAATTTTGTGACTCGGCGAGGCAGGTATATTTTATACATCAATTTGATTTATCCAAGATTAAGGGTTAAGCTTAAAAATAAGAATTATTTCGAGT
>JAYEHH010000012.1:0-16693 GCA_034716235.1 Patescibacteria group bacterium
GGGAAAAAAGAAATGAGTGCCATTGATTTTGTGAATGGTCATCCAGATTTTATTGGAACGATTTTAGGGTAAAAAAGTAGAAAGTTCATAAAGCAACCATTAGTAGAAAGTTTGTAAAGTTTAAAGTGGAAAGGAATTTTGAGTTATTCACCTCCGCCCTGCATGTCATCTCCGCGAAAGCGGAGATCCCGAGCAAATTTAGGAAATCCTATATTTTATTGTCATTCCCCGTGCCTGCCTGCCGCCTGCCTACCGCCTGCCTACCGTGAGGTAGGTGAGGTAGGTGAGGTAGACAAAGACAGAAACTTTACAAACTTGGTCACTTTACAAACTTTATGAACTTTATGAACCTTCACCCTCCACCAGCTCCACAAATTCTTTAGCACATTGTTTCCAGGAAAATTTCTTGGCTTGCTTCAAACCACTAATCTTTAACACTTCTTTCAATTTTCTATCTTTAATCCCCCTTTCTATTGCCCAAGCCAACTCACTGTAATTATAAGGGTTGATTAAAATAGCTGAATCGCCAACCACCTCTGGTAGTGAAGCGACAGAAGAGCAAACTACCGTTGTCCCACAAGCTAAAGCTTCTAGCGGTGGGAACCCGAATCCTTCATAAAAAGAAGCATAAACAAAAAGATCTGCTCCCGAGTAAATATATCTTCTCTCCCAACCTTCAATTTCTCCCGTCTGAATTATGTCTTTTTGATATTTTGATGCTGAAATTAACTGTTTTGTTTTTTGAAACATCCACCCTTCTCCTCCAACCACTACTAATTTATGCTTTATTTTCTGTCTATCTCTTAAATAATTATAAGCGGTAATTACCGCTTCCATATTTTTCCTAGGCTCTAAGGTGGCTAGAAAAAGAATATACTTTGCAGGAAGTTTATATTTTTTAGCAATCTCCAGAAATTTATTGCTTGTCGGATCACTAGCAAAAATCTGACGAGAAATGCCAGGATACATACATTTTATTTTCTGAGCAGGGCATTGATATAGATTTACTATGTCATTTTTACTAGATTCAGACACACTGATAATTTGATCAGCTTGGCGAACTAATCTCCTTGGATTTACCATGTGGTGCCATAAACGACGATAAAAATTAAAGAATTCTGGATGTCTTTCAAAAGAAAGATCATGCATGGTTATAATTTTCCGGCATTTAGAGCTTAAAACAGTAAAAATTAAATTAGGTGAGTAAAAAGTTTCAACATCTAATAATTTATCCAGATGAGGATACCTAAAATACCAAAGAGCAAAATTTAAAAATTTGTTAGGGATATGAAACCTTCTTATAAAAACATTAGGATATTTTTCAAATTGCGATAATGAGGCTGGGAGACCTTTCTTGTAGGAATTATAAAAAAGAATATAAATATTCTTTTTATCAAGAGTAAAAACATTTTCCAATAAGTTTCTAATATATTCCTCTACTCCGGACCTCTTTTCTTCGGCCATCGGCCTTACATCAACACCAATTCTCATAGATTTCTATTAAAAAGAAATCCTCCTTCTCCTTTTAGCCACCTAATTGCTTGATAAACTATTGCTTAAACATTCAGTGGTTAATCTTCAAATAATTTAATTGAACTTGAAATTTATTGAATAACCAAGCTATTGTTTCCTAACAGATTTTAAATAGTATTTAAACAAAGAGAGAAACCCACCTACAATCACCCCCATGGTGAAAGAAACAATAATCAGCGGTAATAGTTTCCATTTTTCTTCTACTATAAGTGGCTTACCGACATTAATTTTAAACCAAACTTCTTTATCTTCTTTAAGATTAATTACTTTCTCCCTCAGCACTGTTGTTAAACTTGCCACAATTTTTTCTCCCTGTTCTTGATTGAATGCATTGAAACTAACTTCTAGATATTGTGGCCCTGTTTTCCTCGCCTTTATTAATTTACTTCGATTCCTAGAACTGAAAGTTCTGATATCTACCCCTGCTTTTTGATAGGCTTCTGTAATAAGTTGTGGGTTTTTAAACCACTTTTCTAGTGAATCGGTAAAAGTGTCAACCGCTTTGCCAGAATAATAATTATCATATTGATAATCAGCCGTTTGATCTACACCCACCTGGCTAACATTAATATCAAAGAAGACAGAATAAGTTGTTGGCCTAATTTTATAAAAAATCAAGGCACTTACACTAGAAACAATTCCTAAAATTATTATCAAGGCTAAATTTTTTTTAATAATTTTTAATAATTTTGTTACTTCCATTTAATTATTCTTAAATTCTTTTACTTTATGCTCTATAAAATCTAAAATTTCTTGCTTAAATCTTTCCTTACTGAAACTTTTAGCGTGCTCTCTAATGATTTGGGGATTAAATTCCTTTTTTTCAAATTTTTTAAGAGCTTTTTCTAAACTGGATACATCTTGGTTGTTAAAGAAAATACCCGTCACCCCTTCCTTGACTGTTTCTACCGCTCCTCCTTTTCTATAGGCAATAACTGGTTTCCCCATAGCCATTGCCTCCAATGGTACTAACCCGAAATCTTCTTCTTGGGGATAAATTAATGCCTTACAGTTTTGGTAAACTTCTATTAACTCCTTGCTAGAACTTTTCAGACCACCTAATAATTCAACATTCTTGTTAGCCATTCTTTTCAAATTTTTATACTGAGGTCCGCCGCCCACAATTTTCAGAGGAAGTCCTAGCTTATTAAAAACCTTTACCCCTAAATCAAATTTCTTATACGGCACCAGCCTGCCCACCATTAAATAATACTCAGCAGAAGTTTTCTCTTGACTTCTTTTAAAATGTTCCAAAAACAATGGCGGATAAATTACTTTAGCTTGCTCTTTATAATATTTACCAATCCTTTTTTTGACTAAGTTTGAGTTAGCAATAAAATAATCTACTCTTTGAGCTGCCAGTTTATCCCAAATTCTAATATAATTCATTCCCAAAGGAACCATTTTCTTGATAAAGGAAGGATAATAAAACTCTTGAGTGTATTTATGGCAATCATCCCAAGCATAGCGCATAGGTGTGTGGCAATAGCAAATATGCAATGTTTTCGGACCAGTTATTACTCCCTTAGCATAGCTCGCTGAATCTGAGAGTATAACATCATAGTGAGACAAATCAAATTGTTCCACTGCCATTGGCATCAAAATGGGAAATAAATGATGTTCGCTTCTAGAAAATGGAATTTTTTGTAAAAAAGAAGTACGAATTTCTCTTTTTCCAAAAACATTTCCTAATATTTTTTTATTGTAAACCAGGGTATAAATCGGAGCTCTGGGAAAAAGTTCGCAGAAACTTTCCAGCACTCTTTCGGCGCCTCCATATTGAATAAGATAATCATGAATTAGAGCAATTTTCATGGCAACCACTTAAACTGACTAATTAAGAAATAGTTCTCTTAGCTCACCTTTCTTCTTTTGAAAAGCGTAAAAGGAGTTTTTAAAATAATAGAAATATCCATTAAAAGTGACCAGTTCTCCATATAGTAAATATCTAAACGTACTTCTTCGTCAAAACCAAGATCGCTTCGTCCAGAAGTTTGAGCTAAACCAGTTATTCCAGGATGAATATAGAACATTCTTTTTTGATCGTAATTGAACCTATCTACCTCATAAGACATGTGTGGACGATATCCTACCACACTCATATCTCCTTTTAAAACATTAAAGAATTGGGGGAGTTCATCCAAGGAATACTTTCTAATAAATTTTCCTACTCTGGTAACTCGCGGATCGTCTTTAATTTTATGCAGAGGACTATCTTTCCTTGTATTAATTTTGCGATTTTTTTCTAACTTCCTTAAAGCTTCATTACCTTCTTTGGTACCCAATTCTCCATCACAAAGTTGATATTCCAAAGAGCGGAATTTATAAAATTTAAATTTCTTTTTTCGATGGCCACAACGATAATCCCGATAAATTGCTGGTCCAGGAGAATCTAATTTAATTAAAATTGCAATCAATAAATAGACTGGCGTAAATAATATTATGAATATTAAAGCAAAACTAAAGTCAAATACCCTCTTCATTACTCTTCCCCATCCATCCAGCGGAGTTTTCTTGAGCTCAATTAAGGGAAAGCCCATAATTTGCCGGATATTAACATTAACAGCGTGAGCCTCAAAAAGATCTGGAATATATTTATAATCAATTTTAAAAATATCGCTAAGACGAACAAGCATATTCACTTTAGATTTTAAAAGTCCTGGATCACATTGAATAATTTCATCTATTCCTTTTCTCTCTTTAATTTTTTGTAAATCTTCCCATTTAAAATCTTCAACATTCTTCACAATTCGGTATCCCAGTCTTGGATGACTCTTAATATGTCTAATAATAGACTGACTAATCTTATTTTTACCAACAATTAAAACCCGATGGATTCCTAGTCCATAATGAGCAGACAGAAAGGCTTGAATTTGTTTGGTTATTATCCTAGCAAGAGAGGTAAATGTAATAGTAAAAAACCAAGCTAAGAGAATAATAAATCTGGAAGAGAAAAAATCTCTGTTAAGAAAGAAAACGATAATAAGAATGAGTAGAGCAGTAGAACTGGCAACAAAAATTCCATAAATTTCTTTGAGCCTAGAGCGAGTAGTCCTCATAGAATACAACCCCTCAAATACAAAAATAAGGATAACGAAAGGAGCAATAATCAGCGCTACCTTAAAATACAAATCAAAATTTATGTCATAAAGAACGGGTCTTCTACTGGCAATAAAAGGATGAAATCTTAAATAATAAGCCAATAAAGCAGAGCCTACCACTAAGATGCAGTCTATGGGTACTAAAATTGCGTTGAAAAAAATTTCAGATCTTTTCATAAAAAAATCAACTTTAATAACTTTTTTATAATACCCTAAGCCGGAGCTATAAGCCGGATTCTGTCCTGCCTAAAGCAGGGACGACCATTTATCTAGATTTAATGTTGCCATTAAATTCAAGCGGCATTCCCACATTAAGTGGGCACAGCCTTGCATTAAGCAGGGTTTACCACAAAACATTGTCGCCAATGTCCGAAAATTGTAACCGGTAAAACCGACATCAATTTACTTTTCACCTTTCTTCGTCCTAAGACGAATAGTATTGTCTCTGCGGCACTTTCCCGTTTTTAGGATTGCTCCTAAAAAGGTGGGTGTTATCCACTACTACTTTCTCTTGTTTGAAAATCAAAAAAGAGAAATGTCCGGACTTTCCTCCTCGTAAAATTATAGACGAGGCGATCGTCCGCTCTTTTTTAAGGTATTATAAAAAAGTTACAAACCATTTTCCGCTAATTCCTTAACCATTTTTTTCTGCTTTCGGTTCAACCTACGAGGAACATTAACTTTTATTTTCACCATTTCATCCCCTCGCCCATATCCCTGCAATCTTTTAACTCCCTCACCTTTTAGTTTGAAAACTTTGCCATTCTGGGTACCAACAGGAATTTTCATTTTCATCTTACCAGAAAGTGTTATAATTTCAATCTTACCTCCTAAAGTCGCCATTGAGAAAGGAATTTTTGCAACATGCCAGACATCATCACCTCTTCTTTCAAATTGAGGATCTGGTTTAACATGTACCGTAATGTATAAGTCACCCGCTGAACTTCCTCTTTCTCCTGGTTCTCCTTCCCCTTCCATACTTATTGTTTGACCATCTTTAATGCCTGCTGGAATAGCTACCTCTATTTTAACACTCTCTTTAACCTTTCCTTCTCCAGAACATTTGGAACATTGTTTTTCGGGGATTTCTCCCTTTCCTCCGCACTTGTCACAAACAGAAGTTTGGGCAAAAGAACCTAAAATTGTTCTTCTTTCGGTTTGGATTTGTCCTGTTCCTCCACATTCATCACATTTTTTAAACTTACTTCCTGATTCAGCTCCAGAACCCTTGCATTTATCACAAACTACTCCCTTGTAAATCTCTATTTCTTTAGTTACTCCCTCAGCCATTTCTTTAAAAAGAATTTCCACATCCACTCCTACATCTGTTCCTCTTTCTGCTCCTCTTTCTGCTCCAAAACCTTTCTCTTTAAAGTTGGAAAATAAATCACCGAAAACATCACCGAATCCTCCTTCGCCAAAATTGAATTCAAAACCTCCACCATTATTCATTCCCTGAAAACCCGAAAAGCCTCCGGGGTCTCCTCCGGAAGCAGAATGTCCGAATTGATCATACTGAGAACGCTTATCCTTATTAGAAAGAGTTTGATAAGCTTCATTAATCTCTTTAAATTTTTCGACATCCCCTCCTTTTTTATCGGGATGATATTTATGAGCCAGCCGTCGATAAGCTTTTTTAATTTCTGCTTCGTCCGCTTCACGGCTGACTCCTAAAGCTTCATAATAATCTTTTGGCATAAAATACAATTAAAGTTAGACTGTCCTAAAAATAGCAAGAGTGCTTTTAAGTTTACTTCTTTTTTTCGTCTTTCTTGGCATCATCTTTCTCCACCTCTGCTTCACTTACTTTCTTATCTTCTTTTGCCTCCTTAGCTTCATCTTCTTTTTTCTGGTCGGTTGCTTTTCCATCTTTTCCAGCTGCTTTAGCTTTTTCCTCCGCTGCTTGAGCTGCTTGATACAACTCTTGACCAATTTTAGAAGCCTCTTGGCTAAGCTCTTCAGTAGCTTTTTTAATCTTTTCTAGGTCGTCACTATCTTTAACCTTCTTTAAGGCTTCAACTTTTTCTTCAACCGGTTTTTTCTTGGCATCATCAATTTTGCTACCCGCGTCCTTAAGCGCTTTTTCCGTAGTAAAAACTAAACTGTCTGCCATATTTTTAGCTTCAATCAATTCTTTCTTCTTTTTATCCTCTTGAGCGTGAGTTTCTGCTTCTTTCTTCATTTTTTCTACCTCTTCTTCAGAAAGTCCGCTAGAAGCTTCAATTCTAATAGATTGTTCTTTTCCGGTCGCCTTATCTTGGGCTTTTACATTCAAAATTCCATCAGCGTCAATATCAAAAGCAACTTCAATTTGAGGAATCCCTCTTGGAGATGGTGGAATATTATCCAAATGAAAATTACCTAAGGTTTTATTGTCTGCTGACATTGGTCTTTCTCCTTGCAAAACATGAATATCAACGGCTGGTTGATTGTCTGCAGCGGTAGAAAAGGTCTGTTTTTTAGAAGCTGGGATTGTAGTATTTTTCTCCAGTAAGGGAGTCATAACACCCCCCAGAGTTTCTATCCCCAAAGTCAAGGGAGTAACATCCAGTAATAACACGTCATTAACATCACCTTGCAATACTCCTCCTTGAATAGCTGCTCCTGTAGCTACTACTTCATCAGGATTTACAGAAACATTTGGTTTTTTACCAAAAAATTCCTCCACTTTTTTCTGAACCAAAGGCATTCTGGTCTGACCACCCACTAAGATTACTTCATCAATATCAGCAACCTTTAATTTAGCATCCTGGATTGCTTGCTGGCAGGGATCCATTGTTTTTTCTACTAAACCAGCAATCAGTTCTTCTAACTTAGCTTTAGTTAGTTTCATAACTAAGTGTTTAGGACCATCATCGCTGGTAGTAATAAACGGTTGGTTAATTTCCGTTTCTTCCGAAGTAGAAAGTTCAATCTTGGCTTTCTCGGCTGCTTCTTTAATTCTTTGCAATGCCATTTGATCTTGAGAGATATCAATCCCTTCATTCTTTTTAAATTCTCCAACAATCCAATCCATAATTACTTGGTCAAAATCATCTCCTCCTAAATGAGTGTCTCCATCGGTAGCTTTAACTTCTACGGATTTTTCTTCACCGCCTCCAACTTCCAAAATTGAAACATCAAAGGTGCCTCCACCTAAATCATAAACAGCAATTTGCTGGTCTTTGTTCTTGTCAAAACCATAAGCTAAAGCAGCTGCTGTTGGTTCATTAATAATTCTTTTTACTTCTAATCCAGCAATTTTCCCCGCATCTTTAGTAGCCTTTCTTTGAGAGTCGTTAAAATAGGCTGGAACAGTAATAACCGCTTGGTCAATTTTTTCTCCTAGCTTTTCTTCCGCATCAGCTTTCATTTTCTGTAAAATCATTGCTGAAATTTCCGCTGGTCTTTTCCATTCTTCTCCAATTTTAATCTCTACAGAATTATCTTTTCCGGCTTTTATTTTGTAAGGAATAAGTTTTTGATCTTCTTGCACTACATCATCATCAAATTTTCTACCGATAAGTCTCTTGGCAGAAAAAATTGTGTTTTCAGCGTTAGTAACTGCTTGACGCTTAGCCAAAAGACCAACTAAACGCTCTTTTGATTTATTAATAGCTACGATAGAAGGAGTAGTTCTGTTCCCCTCCTTGTTCTCAATAACATTTGCTTTATCTCCATCCATAACAGCCATGCAGGAGTTAGTTGTGCCTAGGTCAATACCTAATATTTTGCTCATAATTTTTGCTTTAATAATTATAATTAAATGAGTAATTAAATCTGTTGTCTAATAACTTGTTGTTGTAAATTAAATTATTTAATTTACTGAAATTACCAGACAATGAATTTAACTCCCTACTTTTACTTTAGTTGCTTGAATTACTTTTTCTCCTTGGCAATAACCTTTTTCAACAATTTCAACAACTCTATTTCTATCTTTTTTCGGCACTCCTTTCACTTCTTCTAAACATTCATGGAATACTGGATCAAACTTTTCTCCTAAGGCTTTTATTTCACTTACTCCAGCTTTTTCAAGAATAGCCGACAATTGTTTCTTAATATGAAAAATTCCTTCTACCCAAGCATCTTTTTGATTAACTTGAGGAATATGAGCTATTGCTAAATCAAAATTACTTAAAACAGGAATTACTTCTAAAAGAAAGCTCTCCGTTGTTTTTTCTTTTGCCTCAGTCAATAAAACATTTACTTTCTTTTGATAATTATCAAAATCCGCTTTACATTTTTGCCAACCCAATAAATAACTTGCCGATTGTTGTTCTGTTAGATATTTTTTGATAACTTTTTTGGCAGACTTAGCTAAATTTAATTTCAAGGCATCTTGAGGCATAACCCATTGACTCTTATCATTTTTCCTAGGCAGGGTAGCGATTTCACTTTCACAAATTACTGTTAAAGAATTCCCTTCTTGTTCTTCAGAATCTAGAGAGCCTATGAATGCTTCCTTAGTTTTAATCTGTCCCAACTTTATTTTTAGCCCTATATTTTCCTCAATCCTTCTTTCCAGAGCATTTTTAAAAGACTCACCAGCCTTAAGGTTTACGCTTGGAATGGTCCATTGCTCATTTCCCTCAGAATTCTGGAACAATAAAACCTTCTTTTCGTGAAAAATTAAGCCACTAGCTATAATTTTCATAGCTTGATTATTAATTTAAATTTGCTCATAAAATTTCTAATTTATCTTTATCAAGTGCTATCTTCTTCTAGTAATTTAACTACATATTTTACTAGAGAAATATTTCTCGCATATCGCATTCTTTTGGGCCCCATAATCGCCAGAATTCCATCTTCTCCATAGGGAAGTCGACATCTAGATATCACCACAGAACATTCTTTATTTTTCACTAGAGGATTTTCTTGACCAATTAGAATTTTCACCTCTCCTTTTCCTAATTTTTTAATTAGTTGCTCAATGTTTTGGTCTAAGTAGTCAAGCATTTCTACCGTTTTATAGATTTCATCCACATTGGAAAATTCTAACTGAGAAAGGAGACCTCTGATCCCTGATTGAAAATATTCCTTTTCTTTGACCACTCCAGAGATTGCTAGATTTTGGCTTAAAACTGCTAACAGTTTAGCTGTGATTCTGGTTAATTTTACATTTCTAGCTCGTAATTTTAAAAGCTCTTCTTGAAGCAAGGATTGATCTCTTTTGGTAAGTTCTTGATTGTTCATCAAAGAATTCACAAAATAGCGATATCCTTTATCTGTTGGTATTCTTCCCGCAGAGGTATGAGGCTGATAAAGATAGCCTGCCTTTTCTAGCCCAGCCATTTCCATGCGAATAGTAGCTGGAGACAAGCTGAAACCATACCGCTTCAAAATATTCGTTGAACCCACTGGATTGGCCGTTTGAGTGTATTCTTTTACGATACACTCTAAAATTTTCTGTTGGCGTTCAGTTAGCATTGTAAAAAGCTTTCCAAAAAACACAAAAATCTCCTTATTGAGAATACTACAATACTAATTAGCACTCGTCAACCGAGAGTGCCAATCAGCGTTTTGGAACTTCATCTACACCCCCTGGATTAAACGGATGACATTTTAAAATTCTTTTTATGCCTAAATAACTCCCCTTAATTGATCCAAATCTTTTAATGGCCTGAATCGTGTATTCGCTACAAGTGGGATAAAATCGACAAGATTTACCAGGATAAAACTTCTTAAAAATCCCATGATCAGGAGAAAGGGTTTTCTGATATAGATAGATGATGGTTAATAGACAGAACTGGGTTGCTTTTCGGATTAATGAGAACATTTCTTAAAGAGAAATTATGAATTATCCCGTCTTTGCCTGCCTCACGGTAGGCAGGCAAGCTTGTCGTTAGGAAGCCACCCGAAGGGTAATCCGCCTTTTATCACGGTCATTCCCATCCCGTCATCCGACGGGATAAACTCCAGCTAGCTTTTTCCCCTGTCATTCCCGCGTAGGCGGGAATCCCGGTACGCCTAGACAAGGCTTTGCCAAGTTAGTTTCTTCTAGATGTGCTCGGGACCCCCGCCTTCGCGGGGGTGACATATCTGTCAACGAATTACCTAACTTTTACAGGAATGACAAATAAAATTGTGAAGCATAATATAGATATTCCTTAATTGAAAATTGAGAATTGAAAATTGAAAATTATTATAGATATTCCTTAATTATCAATTCTCCATTGTTAATTCTCCATTGTCAATTGTCCATCGCTAATTCTCCATCATCAATCGTCCATTGTCCAGAGGCGGATCACCCTCTCGCTAAAAAATTTCTAATTTCTTACAGTTTATGTTATATTAAATTTACCTATTTTAATTATTACCTTATACTATACTCAATTTTTCAAAAAAATAAACATGAAAACTGTAAAAACTGATAATTACGCTTGGCTCTATTTTGAAAAACCGGACAAAGATGATTTAGCCGCTCTCCAAAAAACTTTTAATCTTCATCCAGTAGTTTTGGGAGAGCTCAATGTTCCTACCTATCGCCCTCAAATTGATAAATATGAAGATTATCTTTTCCTAGTTCTTCATTTTCCAATTTTCAATGAAGAAACAAGGACCACTGAGGTCGGTGAAGTTGATATTATAGTGAATGAACAATACTTGGCAACCAGTTGTAATAAACATCAAGACGCTATTTTCCATTATTTTGAAGAGCGGAAAAAACAAACTAATCCTTCTTCAAATATGCCCAAAGATTCTTACTTATTACTGTTTAAGGTGATTGAAGTGTTAGTAAACTCTTGTTTCCCCAAATTAGACCATATCGCTAACAACCTAGACAAAATTGAAGAACAAATTTTTCACAATCATGGAAAAAAGATGGTTGAGGAAATTTCCATAGTCAAAAGAGACATTTTAAATTTCAGAAGAACTATTAAACCTCAACGAACTATTCTAGAGTCCTTAGGTTGGGAGAAAATGTTTAAAAACAATCCTAATTATAGAGCTAGGGTTAATAACATAATAGGAATCAACATTCGCGTTTGGAATGTTTTGGAAAACCACAAAGAAACAATTGACTCTTTAGAGGCCACTAATGACTCATTGTCTTCTCACAAACTAAATACTATTATGAAAATCCTGACTATTTTTTCAGTCATTTTTTTGCCGGCTACCCTGACCGCCGCTCTTTTTGGAATGAACGTTCAAATACCTATTCAAAATTTTTGGGAGATAGTGGGAATAACAATAATTTTTATGCTACTAATGTTTATTTTTATAAGAAGCAAGCGGTGGCTTTAAGAAATTGTTCGCGGGAATTGTCAAAGTTAAAAAATCTATAATTTCTCTATGAGCCTTAACTTATACAATACTTTCACCAACAAAAAGGAGAAATTTGTTTCCCTAGAAAAAGGGCGAGTGAAAATGTACTCCTGCGGTCCAACAGTCTATAATTATGCCTCTATCGGTAATATGTGGTATTACCTTACCGCTGATATTTTACGTCGTTATTTAGAATATTCAGGTTACGAGGTCCGCCATATTAAAAACATTACCGATGTTGGTCATTTTACCAATGATGAGAATTTAGGAGTAACAGGAGAAGATAAATTAGATAAAACCGCTCGTCAGGAGAAAAAAGACCCTCTTGAAATCGCCAAATATTACACCAAATTTTTTCTTGAGGATGAAAAAAAATTAAATATTAAAAATCCTCACTTCAGACCTAAACCTACTCAGGAGATAGAAGCTATGCTTCAAATAATAGAAAGATTAGTTAAGGAAAAATATGCTTACGAAACTGATGACGGGGTATATTTTTCGGTAGCTAAATTTCCTAACTATGGAAAATTGTCCAATAACACCGTAGAACAGATTAAGGCTGGAGCCAGAGTTTGTGTAAACGAAAATAAAAAAGACCCTGCTGATTTTGCTTTATGGATTAAGTGTGTTGGGAAAAATAAGCATCATATTCTACGTTGGGAAAGCCCTTGGGGTGTTGGTTTCCCTGGTTGG
The DNA here is from genome assembly GCA_034716235.1 of Patescibacteria group bacterium. Lineage (GTDB taxonomy): Bacteria > Patescibacteriota > Minisyncoccia > CAIUEV01 > JAHKAQ01 > M55B174. The sequence goes on from JAYEHH010000012.1 coordinate 12,573, forward strand.
CACATTGAATGTTCCGCCATGGCAATTAAATATTTAGGAGATACTATAGATATTCACACCGGTGGCGAGGACAATATTTTTCCTCACCACGAATGCGAGATTGCCCAAAGTGAAGCCTTCACTCAAAAACCCTTCGCAAGATATTGGATTCATGTTCGACATTTTCTAGTAGATGGCAAAAAAATGTCTAAATCATTGGGAAATATTTTTGTAGTTTCTACGGTTCCCGATAAACGTTTTCCTAGTCTTGAAGAAAAAGGATACCATCCTCTAGTTTTTAGAACCTTAAAGCTTTCCTCTCATTACCGAAGTAAGGCTAATTTTACTTTTACAGCCATGGATCAAGCTAAAAAAACTTGGGAGAAAATCAATAAATTCCAATTAGAACTTACAAATTATTCGGAGAAAATAAGCTCAGAAACAGAGACTCAGGAAAACAAAATTCCAATTACCACAGAGAATGAAGCATTAAGCCTTGATATAAACTCTTATCGCTCCCGTTTTGAGAAAGCTATGGATGATGACCTCAATACACCCCAGGCATTAACTGTAATTCTTGACCTAATTAAGGAAGGCAATAAACTTTTAGCTAAAAATTTACTTCAGAACCCTCAAGAAGTAATAGCCTTAATGAAAAATTTTGATAAGGTTTTTGCCATTTTAAATCAAGCCAGTTTTAAAAAAACTATACCAGCTGAGATTAAAAAGCTCGGAGAAAAAAGAGCTATTGCCAGAAAAGCTGGAGATTTTCAAAAAGCAGATAGGTTACGAGAAGAAATCCAAGCTAAGGGATATGAGATTTTAGATCAAGATGAAAAATATCAATTGAAAAGTCTCTAGTTAACTTATTGAGATTAGTGTTAGCTGTTCTCAAATGCTCTCAAGAAATATTTATTGTAATTATTTATGTGGGATAAGACTCCTAAACCTATTTTTTGTTTAGCTCCAATGGCTGGAGTTACTGATTCAGCCTTTAGATTTATTTGTAAAAAATGTGGAGCAGATATTGTTTATTCAGAAATGGCTAGTGCCACTGCTCTTTTTTTTAAACCTCAAAAAACCCTAGAGCTTTTAAGATTCTCTTTGCAGGAACGACCCTACATTGTTCAACTTTTTGGTAAAAAACCCGAACATTTTGGTAAAGCTACTAGGCTAATCAGCCAAGGCGTTCCTTTGATTAAATATGGAAATAAAGGGCTTTATCCAAAAAATACATTGCAACCACCAGATGGTATTGATATTAATTTTGGTTGTCCTGCTAAAAAAGTTTTTGGTCACGGTTCCGGAGCAGCCTTGATGAGAAAACCGGTCTTGGCTAAAAAAATAATAGAAGCGGTAACTTCCAACACTAAACTTCCTGTTTCTTTAAAAATAAGAAGTGAGCTTAAAACGCCTCAAGGAGTTTTCCCTTTGTTAGATTTCCTAAAAAAAATAGATATCAACTCCTTAGGAGTTTTGGCCATTATGGTCCATGGAAGAAGTTACAGCCAAGGCTTTAAGGGTCCTATCAACTATCAGGTTGTTCAGAATGTAAAAAAATATTTTCAAGGTACCGTAATCGCTAATGGAGGAATCGAGAATATAGAAGATGCTAAAACTATGTTGGCAAAAACCGGAGCGGATGGAATAGGACTGGCTACTGGTACCTATGGTAATCCATTACTGTTTAATCAATTACAAAGCATTAAGCAAACTTCTGCTAAAAATAAAAACCTTTGGGTTAAAAAAAATCAAACAGAAATTGCCTTAAGGCATGCTCATTACGCCTACAAACTAAAGGGGGAACGAGGCATTCTTGAATTAAGAAAACATTTCCTTTGGTATTTCAAAGGAATTCCCAATATTAAAAAATTGCATCCAAAAATAGTAAGTATCAGCACCCTAGAGGATGTTAAGGAAGTTATTCAAGATGTGCATAAGTTGTCCAAAACCTGAGGAAAAATACCGATAGGTTGAATTTTTAATTTATGTTACTATCAAAATATGAAAAATAAACTTGTCAAAGAAAAAACAAATTCTCTGTTAATTCCCCCTCATAATCCTGAGGCAGAGAGAAGCACTCTGGGGTCTTTAATGATTGATGAACAAGCAGCCAACAAGGTTGTTAGTCAATTAAATCCTCTTGATTTTTACGAAAAAAAACACCAGCTCATTTATGAAACGATGTTGGAACTCTACGAAAAAAATGATCCCATTGATTTAATAAGTGTAGCCGGGCAATTAAAGGAGAAGAAAGTACTTAAACAAATTGGTGGTAATACTTACCTCACCGAATTAACAAACGAAGTCCCAGTAGCTACCAATGTGGCTTTTTATGCTAAAACGGTGGCTAAAAAAGCTACTCTTAGAAGATTAATTGAGGCTGCTAATCAAATAGTAAGCATGGGCTACCAAGAGGGAGAAGATATTGAAAAAACTCTTGACCAAGCTGAACAGAAATTATTTGGAGTATCTCAAAAATTTCTCAGACAGGATTTTGTTCCTATTAGAAGTATCCTAGAAGATGCCTTCAACAGAATTGACGAGTTACATAAAAATAAACAATCTTTGAGAGGAGTTCCAACGGGATTTAAGAGTTTAGACAATATTTTAGCTGGTTTACAGCAATCAGATTTAGTTATTCTAGCTGCTCGTCCTAGTCTAGGTAAAACCACCTTAGCTCTGGATATAATGAGGAATGTTGCTATTAAGGAAAAGAAACCGGTAGCTATGTTCTCTTTAGAGATGAGCAAAGATCAATTAGTGGATAGAATGCTCTCCTCAGAAGCAGAAGTAGATTTATGGAAATTAAGAACCGGTAAACTTTCCGACAAAGGAGAATATAGTGATTTCCAAAAATTAGGTGACGCCATGGGATTCCTTTCAGAGGCTCCAATTTTTATTGACGATACTGGCACTGCTAATATTATGCAAATTAGGACCATGGCACGCCGATTCCAAGCAGAAAAAGATTTAGGATTGATTATTATTGACTATTTACAACTTATGGAAGGACGAGATACTGACAATCGAGTTCAGGAAATTTCCGAAATATCTCGTTCCTTAAAACAGTTAGCTAAAGAGCTTAACATTCCTGTCCTAGCCCTAAGCCAACTTTCTAGGGCTGTAGAGAGTCGTTCGCCTCAAATTCCTAAACTGTCCGATTTACGTGAATCAGGTTCTATAGAACAAGATGCGGATGTAGTAATGTTTATTTATAGAGAAGATAGAGAAAACTTAGACACTGCCAACAAGAATATGGCCGAGATTCACATTGCCAAACATAGGAATGGTCCCGTTGGTAAAGCGGACCTATTCTTTAATGAAAATTCAGTAAAATTTATGGATATTGACGCTCAACACAATGAAACTTCCTAAAAATGTTCAGTTAGCAATAGAGCTTTTCTCTCAGCTACCATCTATTGGACCCCGGGTGGCCGAAAGAATAATTTTATATCTTTTAAGAAAACCAAAAAGAGAACTTGATGAATTGGGAGAAGCTTTAAAAAACTTAAATGCGCATGGCAATCTTTGCCAGCGTTGTTTTAATTTAGCGGATGATAATCTTTGCTTGATATGTAAAGACAAAAATCGCAAGCATGATTTAATTTGTGTCGTAGAAGATATTTTAGATTTAATGGCCATAGAAAATAAAGATATTTTTCCAGGTGTTTATCATGTGCTAGGAGGTACCATTAAAATGGGTCAGCGGGACAATTCAGCTAATCTGAAAATAAAAGAATTAAAAGAAAGAATCTCTAAAGAAAAAATTAAAGAAGTTATTATTGCTACCAACCCAACAACAGAAGGAGATATGACAGCCGTTGTTATAAAAGAAGCCTTGCAAGATTTTAATAATCTAAAAATAACTCGGATTAGTCGAGGGATGCCTACTGGAGGAGACATTGAGTATGCTGATCCAGAAACAATTTCGGGATCATTTAAGGGCAGAACGAAGTTCTAGGAAAGAGATAGGCTCTCACCCCTTGGGTAGCCAACTAACCTTTTCCCCTGTCACCCCCGCGAAGGCGGGGGTCCAGAAACTAGAATAAAATTTCTGAGACTAAATACAAATTAACAATTACTAGAAAGCTGACCTGTATAATTTTCTAAGTTTCATATAGTTTTACTAGAAGAAATAA
>JAYEHH010000013.1:0-46267 GCA_034716235.1 Patescibacteria group bacterium
CATAGCAATTGTGTTTAAAAAGAATGATATTTTTTACGTTTTCAGATTGGCTTTCGTGGGAGGAAAAGATAAAATAGTTTCCGAGATGGAAAGCATGGTTGCCACGTTTGAATTGCGATAATGGCTTTCTTCCCCAAAAGGCTGTTTTATAACCACAATATTTTTAGGTTAATTATGAAAAGCAATAAAAATTAAGTCAAAAACGGTCAAGATTGCCATAAATAAGCGTTTGATACATCTGTGATACATCTGTAGTATATTGTGGATAACTTAATTTTAACTCTATGCAACTAAAAATATATCAAGGAAGAAAATGAAAAAGGTGAATTTGGAAATTGGACAGATTTGGTTTGATAATTTTAGAGACTTTGCTAAAAAAATTACAAACAATTCTTAAAAAACAATCTAAAGAAAACGCTAAAGGAAAGAAATGGAGGTAGATCATATAACGCCTTGGTATGAGAGAGGAGATACAACAGAAAAAAACTGTTAGATGTTATGTAAAGAATGCAATAGAAGGAAATCTGGGAAATAAAATTAAAAAGTTATTAAATTTAGCCTGTGTAAAAATACCTGTCAATTTGCTTGACAGGTATTTTTACATTTGTCACGATAGAAGTGTAATCAATTATTTTACTTAAAAATATAACTAATAATACAATTGTAAATTATATAAAAAATAATTATGACTACATTTTTAAAAAAACTTCGTCAGGAGCAAGATGTAAGCCAAGAATTTTTGGCAGAAAAAATTGGTGTATCTCGCCCAACCTACGCACAAATTGAAAGCGGTGCGCGTGATATGTCCGTAAAAGAAGCGCAAAAATTAGCGCAATTTTTTGGGTTGTCTTTAGAAAATTTTCTTGCTGGTAAAAAAATACCAGAATTAAAAGTAAAATTGGAAAAGTCCAAAAAGCCAAAAATACAAAAATTTAAAACGCGTGTTTCTGTACCGCAAGAAAAAGTAGAAAAATTCAAAGAAGTGCTTTTATATATTTTGGAACGCATCGGAGCGCGATCGAATATCGGCGAGGCGGTAGTATGTAAATTGATGTATTTTATTGATTTTGATTTTTATGAAAAATTTGAAGAACAGTTAATTGGTGCGAAATACATAAAAAATCATTTTGGACCAACTCCTGTTGCTTTTCCCGAAATTGTTGCACAAATGGAACAAGACGGCGATTTGACTTGCGTTACCAAAAAATATTTCCAACATGAACAAAAAAAATATTTACCACGAAGGTCTGCTAATCTTTCAAATTTTTCAGCTCAAGAAAAAGAATTAATTGATTGGGAAATTGAACGATTTAAGGATTTTAATGCAACAAAAATGCGTGATTATTCACATAAAGATGTTCCGTGGATTGGTGCAGATAATTTACAGCCGATCAACTATGAAGCGGTTTTTTCTCGCACCGATGAATTTTCCGTAAGACAATATGATGATGGACTATAATGAAACAGAAGAATTCAAACGCGATTTCAAAAAATTGCTAAAGAAATTTCCATCATTGGTAGATGACCTAAAAGTAAATAAGCAATATAGGATTGAACTCTTTCATTGTAAAGAAATAGATAGTAGAAGTATTTTTGAAATTCAAGGAGCTGCCAACACTGCGGAGCTTAAATTTTTTAAAGTTAAAAAGTTTCAATGTAAGAATTTAAAAGGTCGTGGAGCAAAAAGTGGTATTCGTCTTATTTATGCCTATTTTCCTGTTGAGCAGAAAATCGTGTTTATAGAAATTTATTTTAAAGCAGATCAATCTAATGAAAATAAACGGAGAATTATTGATTTTATAAATACAATAAATTAAATGCCCCGCAAAAAAATCGGGCCCCGCAACCTAGCGGAGCCATCATACAAGATAAAACTTTCTAGCAATATTATATTAATATTAAAAAATTTATTCCTCTCAAATAAAAATCCCCTGAAAACGATATTAATCGTAATTCAGGGGATTGTTTTGTTTAAAGAACTATTTTAACTCCACATTATTACCTCCTCCAAGACCTTCATCAGGTCTTTTATTTTGTAAGGTTTGGAGAGAACTCCCGCAAACCCATTTGGTACTTGTTCCGAATAGCCAGAAGAAATAATGGCTTTAACATTCGGATCTAGCTTTTTAAGCTCTTCCAAAGTTTCCACTCCACCCATTCCTCCGGGGATGGTGAGGTCCAAAATGACCATATCAAACGGTGTTTCAGAGCCGAAAGCTTCTTGATATTTCTCAACTGCTTCAGCTCCATGCTCGGATAAAATAAATTGATGTCCGAGATTTCCAAGGATATCTTTCATCAAATCCAAAACCATTTGGTTATCATCCATTACCAAAATCTTTAGACTCTTAGTGGTCTTGGACGATTCTTCAACAGACTCCTTTTTCAGGACAGCATTCCTATCAGCTGAAAGGTAAATATGGAAAGTTGTTCCTTTACCTTGTTTTGAATTGGCATAAATACACCCTCCGTGCTTTTGAATCACGGAATGGGATACGGCTAATCCGAGTCCAGACCCACCTTGTTCCTTCTTACTATCTTTTGTAGAAAAGTATGGGTCAAAAATCTTCTGCAGGTATTTTTTTGGGATTCCAATTCCACTATCCTTAAAAATGATATGGACAAAATTGCCTGGTACAAAATGGTAAGAATTGCTAGATGTCATTTCAACATTTTCTGCCCGAATTTGTATAACCCCACCTTCAGGCATTGCCTGCTTCGCATTAATGATCAGATTCTGAAATACCTGGTCAATCTGGTCAACATCTATTTCCATCATCCAAAGATCTTCTGGCAAAGTTAATTCGCACTTAACCGAAGAACTTTGACCTAAGGCAAGGTTGACTGATTCCTCAACAACTTCTGCAATAGAAGCTATTTTCTTTGAAGGAATTCCGCCTTTTGCAAAAGTTAACAGTTGTTGCGTCAGACTTGTTGCTTTTTCTGATGCTGTTATTACTTTTTGCAATAACTCATCTTGTTTCTTTGGGTTATTCTTGTTTAACAAGGCAATGGAAGTATTCCCCATAATTCCAACCAATAAATTGTTAAAATCATGTGCAATTCCGCCAGCGAGAACTCCTAAGGATTCCAGCTTTTGTAATCGCAAAAGACTTTCCTCCGCCTGCTTGCGCTCGGTGATGTCCAGATGAACGCCTACAGCTCTTAAGGGCTTGCCTTTTCCATTAATCTCAAAACTCTTACCTTTCCCCGAAATCCATTTCCAGGTCCCATTTTTGCATTTGAGACGAAATTCTGCTTCGTAAGGCTCGGCATTTTCCACATGTTTTGTAATCTTGGGGACAATTGTTCTCCGATCTTCAGGATGCATTAAACCTGTCCATGTCTCTTTTCGCATGGGCAGTTCTTTGTCCTCATATCCAAGCATTGTATAGTAGCGTGGACTGAAATAAATATCATCAGTTTTCAGATTCCAATCCCAGAAGCCATGTTCCCCGGCGTCCATTGCCAGTTCTAAGCGGTTTTTATGTTCTTTTATCTGCTTGTTTGCCGCCCTCAATTGCCGTTCTGTTCCCCGGAGTTGTCGATTATTTGCATCAAGTTGCCGGTTTGTTGCTTTTAGTGCCTCCTCTGCTTGCTTGCGCTTGGTGATATTACGAGTAATGCCGAGAATCCCGGTTAGTGCTCTGTCTTTATTTCGTAGAAAAGATGTTGTCACTTCAGTCCAAACAGTGCTTCCGTCTTTGCGAATTTGCTCAAGTTCCAATGTTTTTGAACGATCATAGGTAATACCCAATTTACCATCTCTTGCTATTTCGTCCATAATGACCGTAATAGCTTTCTTATATGATTTGGGCGTACAGATGTTTTCCAAAGGAATCTGTATAGCCTCGTCGGGATTATATCCACGCAACTTCATAATAGATGGGCTGAAATATGTAAATTCCCAATTCATATTCATTGTCCAGATAACATCCGCGGAATTTTCAGCAAGAAGTCGATATTTTTTCTCGTTTTCCAGAAGCTTTTCTTCTGCCTGCTTGCGTTCAATGACTCCGGTAATGATTCGCCCCACGGCTTGGAGAAGTTCAATATTCATGTCTGACCACTTCCGATGACTAACACAGTCATCAAAACCCAGAAATCCGTAATACTGTCCAGCCACGAAGAGTGGGACATCAAGAATGGAAAGAATCTGCTGAGAGCGCAACATCGTTTTAACATTTTCATCTGGGATAACTTCAATATCCGCGAAGCTGATGACCTGATTACTCTTTAACATTTCCACCCACCACGGAATATCTGCGGTGTTCACACCTTGTAGTTCATCTTTCTGCCGTGATACCCCTTCGGCAACCCATTCAAAAACGTTGTCAAAGGTGTCTGTTCCATGATGGTGCTTGAAGATATAGATCCGGCTCACATCCAGTGTTTTCCCCATCGCCGTCAGGCAATTGTTCTGGAAGACAGACAGATCATCGGCCTCTATTGCGAGTACTGAGATGCGGGAAAGCAACTGTTCATAAGATAGCCTTTCCTGTAGAGCCTCCTCCGTCTGCTCGCACTTTAAAAGAAAAACTGACCATAACATCTTCCAAACTACTTTGATTTTACCTAAGCATTCCTTGCATTTCTTAATTATTTCTCTCATTTTTTTCTCCTCTTCTAAAACAATTTCAAAACTAATTTCGCCTTCCATCCGGAAAACGCACGATAACCAAAGAAGACAACCATGTCTCCCCCTTTAATTTCTTTTGAGATTGGCCGTTTAGGCTCCCAAAGAAAATCAGTACCAATTATCCATCGACTGGCTGGCCGAGGGAAAACCACATCAATAAATCCTCGTTGACGCTTATTTTTTGATTCTCTCTTTTTGAACCTGCCCAAGATAAAACCTAGGCAACATAACCTCAAAAACAATCTAATCAGATTAATCCTCAATTCTTTCACCTCCTTTCTATTTAATTGTTAAAGTACTTAATCAAGCTAATAATATACATTGATTTTTCTTTTTTGTAAATAATGCTAGCATACCTTATAGGTTAATTATAAATTTAAAACTATGAAAAAAGTTATGTATTGGATGCGTAAATTAGGAATATTGCGAACATCTTCGTATAAGGTGAGTGGTAATGCTGAAAAATTAAATAAAATGAATGCAACTGATGGTGGCATGTTACAAAGTCAAAAAGAAATTGACGCACAATACAAAAAAGAAGATAAGAATAAACAAAATAAGAAAGATGCAAAAATTCCATCATCCGGTAACAATGGTAAAAATAGTTCCAATCAAAAAGGAGCTGGTAGTAAAGTTATATTTTGGATTTTTGTTGTAGTCGCTATTGTATTGTATGGAATATCTTTGTTGTTAGGATGTTCAATGTGGTTTTTGATAGTGATTATTTTTTGGGGTTTGTTTTTAAAAAATACATGGAGTCATATTGCAGTTGGTTCGTTAATGTTGGGAAAAACTATTACTGTTGGGATTGTCCTTGCCATTATTACATTCTTTTTTATGGGGGCAACAATGCCTGATGAGGAGAATATTGATAAAGTAGAAAAAAGTAATGAAAAAGTAATGGATGAAACTGATGATTCTGACATTGAGCAAGAGATTGAAGATTTAGATTTGAGTCATATACCGGAGGAGCATAGAAAAGAATATATTGAACATAAACGAGCAGAAGCAGAGACAGCAAAAGCTATGAAAGATAAAAATAGAATTGTAGAATTTTTCAAAAAGTTAGAAGAAGAGACAGGTATGGAATTTGGAGAAGTTATGGATGATACAAATTCACTTTGGACAGGACCGAACGTTGGTCTTGCGTTAACAGATGCAAAGATAATGTTTGCGAAGAAATTTTCTCAAAGTGATTGGTCAAAAATTGATAAATATTTTACAAATCTGAATTCAAGCCATGGCTCGGTAGTGTTTGCATTCACAAATAAGACCGTGAATGAACAGGAGGGATATATTGTAGATAGTGAGAGATATCCTGGGCTCATGTGCGTTGTGACAAGTACAGAAAGAACAGCAAGCATTAGTTGTGGCTGGGGTCCGGGTGGAGGAGAATAAAAACTTAAAAAATCTCAATCATTTATATTAAAGATTAAACGAGGCGAAGGCTACAGTGCGAAAGCTAATGCTTGGTACTGGGTATTTTTGTCCTTTCTGCACCGTAGGTATGCAGAAACGCGGAGCTGAATTAAGTCTTGGGCTAGATATTACAAAAGTTTATGTAAATGAATAAATTTGATGAGATACATTGACAGCACTTTAATCTCTCAGGAATATAGCTCAGATTATAAGGATAATCCAACTTGCTAATGAGCTCAGTTTAGTTTATAAAGAAAGAAGTTAGTGTCTTGCGATATTATCCACTTTAAAATTAAAATATGGTAGAAAATATAAACTTTAACCAATTTATGGAAACTCTTACACCCTGGTTATTAAATCATGGTGTAAGGATATTGCTTATCATTATCGGTGTTTTCTTAATCAATAAATTTGGTAAAACGATTGTAGACAAAATTGTAAGAAGTATGGTCAAGGGTGATAAATATTCAAGCCCTCAGGCTGAGAAAAAAAGAGAGGACACAATTATTAAAATATTTTACGGTACTTTTCGAGTAATGGTTATCATTATTTCTTTAATGATGATTATGTCGGAAATAGGAATAGATATCGGACCGATTATTGCTGCTGTAGGAGTCAGTGGTCTGGCCGTTGGTTTTGGAGGACAATATTTAATTAGAGATATTATTGCTGGACTTTTTATTTTGCTAGAAAATCAATATAGAGTAGGAGATGTTATAAAGATTAATGATATTGTAGGAACGGTAGAAAATATTACTCTTAGGATGACCATTTTGAGAGATTTAGATGGAACTGTGCATAATATTCCCAATGGTGTTATTAAAGTAGCATCTAATATGTCTAAAGATTTCTCTGGCATTAATTTAGATATGGAAGTGGCCTATAACTCTAATATTGAACAAGTGCTGGAAACAGTTAATCAGGTAGGCAAGGAGCTGGCAAAAGATACCGACTGGAAAGACAAGGTAACCCAAGCTCCTTATTTTGCTAGAATTAATGATTTTGGGGACTCAGCCATTAAAATTAAAATTTTAGGACAGACTAAACCTTTGCAACAATGGGATGTAACTGGGGAATTGCGCAAAAGATTAAAAGCTGCTTTTGACGAAAAGGGGATTGAAATACCTTTTCCTCAACAGGTTATTCACTGGAACAAAGATGAATAACTTCTCTTTTTTATCTCTTTCAATATTAATTTTCTAATAGCTTAAAGCATTCAAAAGATAATAAAAACAGACTGAAATTCAGCCTGTTTTTATTTTGTAAAAAAGAATTAAGCTTTTTTAACCTGGATTGCGGCATCACCTTTTGGAGTATTTTCAACTTCAAAAGTAACTGAGTCACCTTCTCTTAGTTGATCGAATTCAACACCTTCCAAGCTGTTAGCATGGAAGAAAAGGTCTCCAGCGCCATCTTCTTGAGAGATGAAGCCAAAGTTTTTGTCAGTTAGTTTTTTAATGGTTCCTTGCATTGTAATGTAAAGACAAAGCTAATAAGTAAATACTAAGAAGTAGAAATTCGACTTTATCTCTACAATTCTAATATTCATCACTCTAACCAAGAGTGGATAGTAATTAAACTAACAATTAAATAATAACATAGATATTTTTAAAAATCAAGAGCATAGTACATATTTATCAATTATTTTTCAAGACAGTGTGCTTCTTTGTTATTTTTCATGCATTGTTCCTATTTTAAAATACTACATCTAAAGAATTTTTTTTAAATAAAAAAGCTGTTTTTCTCTTTGAGAAAAACAGCTTTTGGTGAGACGCTTATTTATTCTATGGGTTTATAAGGCCTAACGCCTTTCTGAGAATAACCAAAGCATCTCCAACTGTAATCTGCCCGTCAGGATTTGGCTGACTGCTAGCATCTAACGGAGCCACATCTCCATGGCAGATATCTGTTTGAGTAGGTATCTCTAGCTCTAGGGCAAAGCGCAAGGCTACCAGAGCGTCTCCTACATTTACTATGCCATCTCTATTACCAAGTGGTGCTACATCCCCATCTCCACATTGGGCTAATGTAGTACAGATTTCAGGACAATTATCTAGATAACCATTTTGGTTAAAAGCTGTCACTCTATAACAACAAGAATCACCCTCCTGAAGATTCCTGTCTCTATAACTAGTTACATTTTTATTAAGACTGGCAATCTCTTCCCACTTTCCTCCGTTTTTCATTCTCTCTACTCTGAATTCGTCCTCGTTTGGAGAATTATCTTCCCAACTTAGATTGATTTTATTGTTGGAAATTATTTCTGCTACTAATTCTGTGGGTAGCGGAGGGAAAAGGCAGTTATAAAGATTAACTCTGCCTTCTGTGGCGATTATTCCCCTTAAAGATGAAATTTTATCAACATTATTTTCTATAATATTGATAATTTCCACATTAGTTAGAGAAGGTTTTTGCTTTTTGATGGAGGCCACTATTCCTGCTACGTAAGGTGCGGCTATAGATGTTCCATCCTTGAACATATACTCATTTCCTTTATAAAAATCACTGCTGGCAGTAATTTTCAGGTCTTCCAGGTAGTATCCATCGCGAGTTTCTGTTCCATCCGTGACTAGATAAAAACGAATATAAATATTCTTTTCCCCATCGTATTCTTCTAAATCTATAACTACTGGGAGCCAGTACTTTCCAGTATTTCCTGAGATACTATACATAAAACCTACTCCCGGTATAGAAATAAGGCTATCCTTCCAATCCTTCTGATTTTTGGAAGTTTGGACATAAAGGAAGTCATAACCTCTTTCTATCTCTCCGCCGATGAAAAACTCGAGCTTTGTTGTCTCACAGTTTGTAAGATTTATAACAGGAGTTCTTGCCCACGACTCTGTATCATTAAAATAGTTTCTTCCTAAGCTATCAGTGAGTGAATAATCTCCACTGATACTTGCTTTATCCGTTGTTGCCCACATATTATGACGGCCCCCCGTCTTCCAGCCAGCAATATTCCCATCATCGAAATTCTCTAACCAAATTTCTTTTCTAGATGGCCGTGCTCCATAAATATCTACTCCTGGAGCGCTAACATCTACTAAATTAAAACTATAGTTAGAAAAAGCAGCTAAAGTGTCTTTTTGGTCTGTAGCTGCTACCGATATAATATTCGGAAGGTCGTAATTAGCCGGGTAATGAGGGTCAATACTATTATCTCTTCCGTTATTTCCGGCGGCACATACAACCACTGCCGAAGAAGCTTCGATAGCGTCTTTGAATGATTGGCTATATTTAGAACCTCCTAAACTGAGGTTGATTACAGCTACATTTTTCCGGCTAGCGTATTCGATAGCCGCAACCAGATCTGAAGTGGCACTTAACCCCAAAGAATTGGCAGTTTTTAAAGACATAATCTTAGTCTTTAAGCAAACTCCTGCCATACCAATAGCATTATTTCTTACTGCCGATAAGATACTACCAATATGAGTTTCATGTCCACTACCGTCAATAGGGTTCTTTTTATTATAAAAAAAGTCCCAACCGATGATATCATCTACATAACCGTTTCTATCATTGTCAATGTTATCATCCGGTATTTCATCTGGATTTATCCAGATATTATTAGATAAATCAGGATGATTGGGGGCAATTCCTGTTCCAATCACTGCGACTACAATATCTTCCTTGTTGCTACCATTTTTAGTTAGGATGCTCCATGCTTCTAGAGCATCAAGATCTGCATCCACTACTCCTCTAGTATTATTTACGAGTTGCCCCGTATTGTGTAAGCCCCATTGCTTATTAAAGTGGGGGTCATTTGGTAACGCTAGAGTCATATTATGTTCATCGCCATAAATTTCATCGTTGCGATAATAATAATTGGGCTCCGCGTACTCAATCCTAGAGTCCTTCTTATAATTTTTCAGGGCTTTCTCAACTTTCACATTTTCTGGTAGCTTAACCAACCAAACACCGGTCCTAAATTTTTTTAGAGTTCTAGCTCCACTTCTTTGGAGACTCCGCGAAGCATTTTCTCTAAAATCAGAGTTATACTTCACCAAAATTTCTCCAGGGATATAATTAGTAGCACTAGTGTCAATGCTAGTATTTTTTGGAGCTACAAATGCTCCAAAGCTATTGTTATTAAAAATCGTTTCCATTGCTCCTACCAATACAATTATCATAACTATCATGACTAGCTTTTTCATACTCAACCTCCTTTAAATTTAGGGTTCATTAAATTGTTAAGGAACAGCTCGAAATAGCGTTCCAGTTTTTTGACTTAGTGGTCATGGTTTTATATACTATTTTCTTGAATTTGTCAATGTTTTTGCAGTAAATTTAAGACAAAGAAAATTAAAGATTTTACTACCTAAAACTCTTGTTATTAAATTTGCCAAGCTTTATTTTACAATAAAACAATAAATAGTGTATAGTATAAATGAAGAGTTTTCTTCGCGAAGTTAAAATCAAATGATAAACACCAAGAGAAAAATTATAAGTTGGTTGATTGTTTTTGTGTTTGTATTCTTTGGAGGATTATTTCAAGTAAATGAAACACAAGCTCGTTGGAATTATGAGAATGTTGGGTTTTTTGCCGTTGCGTCATCTCAAGCTGGTCTGTCTCCAGTTTATCGATTCTACAATAAAAGAGGCACTGATCATTTTTACACTATTTCAGCCACTGAAAAAGACCACATTATTGCTAACAGTCGCCATGATTGGAAATACGAAGGAATCGCTTTTTACGCTTCTAGTACTCCGCGATCATCTTACCATGCCGTTTATCGATTCTATAATAAAAGAGGCACTGATCATTTTTACACAACTTCTAGCCACGAGAAAGATCATATCATTGCTAACAGCCATCATGATTGGAAGTACGAAGGAATTGCTTTTTATGTTCCTCAAACAAGCGCTGGTAATGTTTCCACTCATCGATTCTACAACAAGAAAGGCACTGATCATTTTTATACAGTTTCTGAACATGAAAAAAATGTACTAACAGGAACTACTACCATCGGTAGCCTGGGTCCAGATATGACCGTTGGTATTTTAGGCTACAGTAAATCTTATTCCAAGAGCCATTCTTTTAGAATTAAGGCGAATAAAGCTTATAAAATTAAAGATAGAAATGGAAATGTAATTGTTGCTGTTGAGGGTGGAGTTACTGCTAGGGTAAAATATGCAGGCAGTGGTGATGTGCGAGTTTATGGAGATGGTTTTGACCATACTGCCAGCAAGATATTTTATTTTGAGGCAGCGGATGGTAATGACAATGATATGATTTTTAATGTTGAACCAAAAACTTTTGATGATTACCGTGGGAAAATCAAAGTGCGTTATTCCGATGAAGATGATGAAGTTTGGGTAATAAATACCTTACCATTGGAACAATATGCTTGGGGAATGGGAGAAATTACCGGGACAGGTTCTATGAACTACAATCGAGTTATGGCAACAGTTTTTCGTACTTATGGGTATTGGAAAATAAAATATAGCACTAAACATGCCAGCAAAGGATTTAAAGTAGATACTACCGCTGGAGATCAGATTTATTATGGTTATGACTGGGAAAAAGATCATTCTAGGATTAGGAGAGGGGTGGAAGAAACTCGAGGTAAAATGGTTTATTATGACGGAGATGTAGCCATTACCCCTTATTCTTCCTCTACTGATGGCAGAACTCGTTCCTGGAAAGAAAGATGGGGTAGTAGCAATTATCCTTACTGCAAATCCGTTAGCGATCCTTATGGTAAAGTGGCCGGAGCTGGTTCTATTGCTGGTAATCACATGGTGGGATTATCTGCTCAGGGAGCGGTTAATCTTGGGAATAATTATGGATGGAGCTACACAAAAATATTGAATTATTATTATACCGGCATTGATATTACTCAAGTTTATTAAGAATAATTAATGCAATTAATTTTGAATTTATGGACAAAACAGATATTTTAGTCGTTGGAGGTGGTCCAGCTGGAGCAACGGCAGCCATAACCGCTAAAAAAAGTTATCCTTCAAAAAAAGTAGTTTTAGTTAAAAAAGAGGAAAAGAGTGTTATCCCATGTGGTATTCCTTATATTTTTGACCGATTAAAATCGGTAGAGGAAAATTCTACAGCTAACGAATCTTTATCAAAAAATGGAGTGAACCTGTTGATTGATGAAGTGATTAAGATTAAACCGAAAGAAAAGGAAGTAGTTTTTAAAAATGATAAGGTCCATGGTTATGATAAATTAATTTTAGCTCTTGGATCAAAGCCTCATTTAGTGCCTATCCCAGGGATAGAGAAAAAAGGTGTTTGGTTAGTTCAAAAAGATTATTCGTATTTAGAAAAGTTTCGGGAAGCAGTTTTAAAAAGTAAAAAAGTAGTGATTATTGGTGGTGGCTTTATTGGTGTTGAATTCGCTGAAGAATTAAGTCGAATTAATGGTCTAGAGATAAGTATTGTTGAGATGTTAGATCATTGTTTGACGACAAATTTTGATCCAGAGTTTTCCAGAGTAGCAGAAGAAAAAATAAAAGCTAAAGGAGTCAAGATTTATACAGGCAGGGCAGTCCAAGAAATAGTGGGAGACGAACAAGCAACAGGAGTGGTATTGGATGATGGAGAAAAATTATCAGCTGACTTAGTGATTCTTTCTATTGGAGCTCGACCTAATGTTGATCTAGCCAAAGAAACAGGAATTCAAATAGAAAAAGAAGGAGCAATGTGGGTTGATGAATATTTAAAAACTAATTTGCCAGATATTTTTGCGGTAGGCGACTGTGCTCAAACTAAGGATTTTATTACCGGCAAAAATATTCCAATAATGCTTGCTTCTGTAGCTGCTAGCGAGGCAAGAATTGTTGCTAATAATTTATATCAGTTACAACTTATTAGAGAAAATAAAGGGACGGTGGGTGTTTTTGCTACCTATATTGACGATTTAGTGTTAGGCGCTGTTGGCTTGACTGAGAAAAGAGCCAAGGAGGAAGCCTTTGATTGTTTAATTGGAGAGGCAGAAGCTCCAAATCAACATCCAGCAACTTTAGCTGGAACTGAGAAAATTAAAGTTAAATTAATTTTTGCTAAATCATCCGAAGGCTTACTCTTGGGAGGAGAAATTATGGGATCAAAAAGTGCCGGTGAGATGTTAAACATATTAGCCATGGCTGTTCAACAGCAAGCTTCAATTTTTGATTTTAATACTTGGCAAATAGCTACTCATCCTCTTTTAACCTCGGCTCCAACCGTCTATCCAATTATTACGGCGGCTCAAAATGCTTTAGCCAAATTAAGGTCCTAGCAAATAAAGGTTTGATTAAATATTTATTTAAAAAGTGGATTTGTTTGGTAAAACAAATCCACTTTTTGTTTTTTATAGAATCATATCTATAAATTCCTAAAAATTGTCAATTAGAGCACTAAAATAAGCAAGCAATTATTCAGTAGAAATAATATTCTACCAATTTTCACCTAAGATTTCAAAATAAGCTTGAGGATGGTCGCAGGCGGGACATTTTTTAGGAGCTTCTTTCCCCTCGTGGATATAGCCACAGTTTCTGCATCTCCATCTAATTATCTTTTCTTTTTTGAATGTTGATTTTTTTTCTAAATTTTTCAACAGTCCCAAAAATCTTTTTTCGTGTTGTTTCTCTGCAATGGCGATATTTTTAAACACCTTGGCTATTTCCTTAAAACCTTCCTTGATAGCGACTTTGGCAAAGTCTGGATACATACTGGTATGTTCATGATTTTCTCCCTCGGCCGCCGATTTTAAATTGTCTTTTGTTTTTCCGATTTTTCCTGCAGGGAAAGAATCGGTAATTTCTACGTGACCACCAGTTAAAAATTTAAACAAACGTTCAGCATGCTCTTTCTCATTGTCAGCAGTTTCAGTAAATACACCTGAAATTTGTTCATAACCTTCTTTCTTTGCAATGGAGGCGAAGTAAGTGTAACGATTTCTAGCTTGAGATTCTCCAGCAAAAGCTTTAAGGAGATTTTTTTCGGTTTGAGTATTTTTTATTTCCATAATTATTATAGTTAATTTTTAAAACTAGATTTTACCATTAATTAGTGGCAACCACTGTCATGTCTGAGATAAGGACTACTGATCTTTGTCTCGTAATTAAGAATCGTGGCTACATTTTTATTCTCAAGACTGGAAAGATCGGAGTTTTTAAAGGAAGGATTTATTTGATACCATGACTGTTGATCAAAATAACATTGAAGGTCTTTGTGCACGAAACCTCTTCCATGACGAGCGTAAATTTCATTGCGAGCTACTTTTAACTGCCAAGGAGTTAAGCCTCTCAACTCAGCCTCTGAAATAATTCTAATATGTGAATCATCAATTATATATTCCCAACCTTCAATCTGATCCCACCAATCCCAATTTTCAACGGGGGTTGTATTAGTTGGAGGAGTAGAGGAAGTGTCCGTGCTTGTTTTTTGAGGCTTATTTTGGCTGAAAGTCATATTCTCAGAATCATAAGAGATGGTAATTCTAATTAATCTCTTATTGCCATTATTTTCTGTTTTAATTTCAGCCCGAAAATCTTTTTCTTCAATATTTATCCAACTTCCACTGTTGTCGCTTGCTAGCCCTTGACTACCAAGGTTCCAATTATTAACGGAAGCTAAACTATTATAATAATCATAAATAACATCAACACCGTCTAAAGTTTCCATTAACATCATTATTTTAGAAGATTCATCAGAAAGATTATTGCCAGATTCAAAAGATAAATTATGAGGATATCCAAAGAGGTTTTCTAAACTTTTTGTTTTTAAGGTAGCCTCAGCATTCTCCGAAGAAACATTAGCAGTATTACCAGAAGTGTTAGGAGAGGTGGAAGCAGTATCGGTTGGAGCTGAAATTATCGGAGCTTTTTCTTTAGAGAAAAAATGTCCTACAAAATAAGCACCGACTCCTACAATAATGATTGTTAAAATTACCAAGGTAATAATTAAAGCATTGTTTTGTTTAGATGTGTTGTCTGACATAGTTTTAATTTAATTTATTTAGATTCGTCACCTTGCAAGTAAGAAAATATAAATTCTTCTTTTTATTATTATATCTATAGCAGGCAAGTAAGGCAAATTTATAAAATATTTTGCAATGTTTTTAAGGAGGAGGAGGTGGTACTAGTTACAGTTTGAATATTAAATGAATTTTAAAATAGACTCAGAAATAGTCATTTTAATTTGCGATTTAGAAGATTGTAAAGTAAAATCTAAACAGAAAGTTACTTATTAAATTTAAAATAAACAATAATGAGCAATCTGACTAAAAAAATACCGGGGGTATCTTTTATCTTTTTATTCTTGCTGCTCACTTTAAATGGATGTGGTTTTCAGGCTTTTCAAGCTAAACAACAGCCAATGGAAAAATTAAGTTCTTTAGAAAATAAAATTCAGGAGTCAGCTAATGCGATTAGAACAGGAGTCCCAAACACTACTCTTTTTGAGGATGCAGTGAATCAGAAGGACTATGAAGGTATGGAAGGATTACTAGCTGATGAAGTCAATTATATTGTAGAAGCTAGCGATTGTTGTGGAAATATAACTAGAGATAAAGCCATTGCTCAACTTAGAGAATATTTAAGGACCCCAGCTACTTTTAATTTTTCGCAAGAACAACAAATAGTTAAAAAATTAAAAGTGAATATTGCTGATCGATTTGAGAATTATACTGTCGGTATTGCCAGTGGAAAAGCAGTTCTAGCCTATAAAGTTAATCCAGAAAGGAAAGTGGATGATATTTATGTGGTTGGGACTTACGAGCTTTTTGATATTGAATAATTTTTATTCTAGCAAGGGATAATTAAGGTTTATTATGGTTCCTGCCTGCTCATAGATAGGGCAAGCAAGAATATTGGGGAAGAAATAATTCATAATATTTAAAATAATAGCTGTAATTTGGTTTAATTTCTTAAATAAAAAAAAATGGTGTCTAATTCTCAGAAAATTAAAGAAGCAGATCTTGTGGTGGGCATTCCCTCTTTCAATGAGGCTGATAACATTAGTTTTGTGGCAGAAACTCTTGATAAGGGTTTATTAAAATATTATCAAGGATACAAAGCGGTAATAATAAATGTTGATAATGATTCTCCTGATGGTACTAAAGATGTTTTTCTTAACGCTAAAACGAAAACTCCTAAAATATATCTCTCAACTCCTAAGGGGGTGGCTGGAAAAGGAAATAATTTTCTTAATCTTTTTGAACAAATTAAGAAATTAAAGCCCCAAGCAGTTATGGTTGTTGACGCTGATCTCAAAAGCATAACTCCAGAGTGGGTAAAAAAGATGTTAGAGCCAATTTTGAAGAAAGGTTACGAATATGTTACTCCTTGGTATACTCGCAACGAATACGATGGCACAATAACTAATAATATTGCCTATCCTTTGATATATGGGCTATATGGGATTAGTCTTCGTCAACCAATTGGGGGAGATTTTGCTTTTCATCCAAAACTTATTGATTATTGGCTGGCAAGTAAGTGGCATAAAGCTACAAAATATTACGGTGTTGATATTTTTATGACCTTAGAAGCCGTCATCAATAAAAGTAAAATTTGTCAGGTTTGTTTAGGACAAAAAATTCATAAACCCAGCGCTCCCAAACTAGGTCCTATGTTCTCTCAAGTGGTAGGGACAATACTCAAAAAAATTTGCTCCTCTAAAGATCAATGGATGCAAGTTGAATCGGTCCAGAAGATTCCTATTTTAGAAAATGGAAAGCAAGGAAAACCTCAACCCTTGAGTGTTGACTATAAAAGTATGAAGGTGACTGCCATGTTTGAGTATAAAATACATCGAGATATTCTAAAAAGAGCTCTTACCCCTGAGGTTTATCAAAAACTGGATAAAATGTTCAAAAGTGGTAAATTAGCTATCGGTAAAACGCTTTGGACTAAAATAATTTATGATGCGGTCTTTAGTTACTGTAATACTAATGTAGGGGCAGGCATTGTGGAGGCCTTAAAACCGTTATATTTTGGTAAAACAGCTTTTTTCATTAAAAATACTCTTGATTTAGACCATAAAGAGTCAGAAATGGAAGTGTTAGAGCAAGCGGAAAGATTTTGGGATTTGCGAGGGTATCTGCTGAGAAAGTACCGAGAGTAAAAAGTTCATAAAGTTCATAAAGTTCATAAAGTAGAAAGCTTATAAAATTCGTAAAGTTTCCCTATGTCTCCTAAAGAATATTATTTCATCAGCGATTTGCACATTGGTGATAAAACTATCGGACGCTATGCTCCTACCAAGGAGTTAATTGCTTTTCTTAAAGAGCTGAAAGCAAGAAAGAATAAAATTGAACTGATTATCGTAGGTGATGCTTTTGGATTTTGGGAAATAAATATAAATGAAAGCTTAATCAAGCTAAAGTCTATCATTAAAGAGCATCAAATACTTTTTGATTATTTTAAAAAAACTGGCAAAAAAATTAAGATAACTATTATCCCTGGTAATCACGATTATGATTTAGCTTGCCAGGGTGGCTTTGGTAAATTATTGCAACAATATGGAATTCATTTAGAGCCAAGAAGGTTTATCAAAAGGAATATTGCTAATAAAAAAATATGGATTGAGCATGGTAGTCAGTATGATGATGTCAATCGGATTGCTAATTTTGGCGATCCTAACGCTACTCCGATTGGTTATTATATTACTAATAAAATTGTTGGTGGTGCCTACAAACATGCTTTACTAGGGAAACAAAAATGGTTGAAAGATTTAGGATCAGTTTATCCTAGTGAGCGCATTCTAGGCTGGATGTTTTCTAATTACTTTTATCGAGAAATGAGTCCAATTTTACGCTATATTTTATTACCGTTCTTTTTATTTTTTAGCTTTAGCTTTTTAATTTTGATGGGTTTGACTCTTGAGAAAACAAAAGTATTGCCAACCAATTTTTTCGCTAAGAGATTTGGAGATTATTTTCCAATTTTAGGGGATCTAATTGATGCAATTGTTATTATTGATATTATTGTACTATTATTGTCTGTGGCCTTTATAGCAATTTTTGCTATTCCTTTCTTTTTTATTTCCAGGGATGTTAAAAAGGCCTTTAGGAGATATGAAATTGTTGGTCCTAGCGATTTGAATACGCGCAAGGAAAAGGCTTATTTAGCAGCCGGTAAAAAAATATTTAGAGAAGATCCGTCAACGGTAATTTTTGTTCATGGCCATACTCATTCAGCCTCAGTTAAAAAAATAGATCAAAGGGTAATTCTTAATACTGGAGCTTGGACTAAGCGATTAAAAAAAATTACTTCTCGTTTTTTACTTTTACCCGCCGTTTATTATCCCTCGTTCCAATTAAGCTACTTCAAGATTTATCAACAAGACAAAAAAATAGTCATTGATTATCAACAAATTGCTAAAAAAATTAATTCAGAACTTACCTTCTTACAGCGATTTGCGATTTTTGGGAAAAAGAAAAAGGATAAAGTTAGTATCCCTCAACGGACATTGATTAATTTATAGCAAAATATCTTTTTATTATAAAATAAAACCCCAATTTAATAATCTAGGTTCAGATTAATAAATTGGGGTTTTTGTGATTGAGTTCAGTTTGTGTGGCAACCTTTACAGGTTACCGGTGCCACTTTCCCCTCCTTTCTAACTTTTCTATGGCACCCCTTACAACTTTTGTGTAACGCCTCCTTATGATAACTGAGGCGATCTTTCTTGGATAATCCTGCGGGTCTTTTACCCACCTTGTTATGACACTTGGAACATTTATCTATTCCTTGTGTCTGAATCATCTCTTGAGTGAGGGGGGCACCTTTTGTATCGTGGTGGCACTCTCCACACGCATAATCAGCATGCTTTAGGTGATTAAATACCACAATTCTCTTGCGATGTTTTTTGTAAATTTCACTTTCCATGTGAATTATGGTAGGAGAAATAGTCTCAATATTTTTGTCTGCCTTTTCCTTCACTTCATCCCTTGCCACCTCTGTTCTTTCTATTGTTTCTTTCTTCCCTTCTTTCTCTTCTCTCACCTTTACCTTTTCCGTTTTTATAGCGTCCATGGCTGTTTCGGTTGTCTTATTCTCTACAACCGGGAACACCATCTTTGTTTCCGATGGTGATTCAATAGTTACTTGTTGGCTCTGGCAACTTCCGCCGTGAGAGCCATAAAATAACGAAAAAATAGCCCCAGCGATTAATACTAAAACAAACAATATTTTTTTCATGGCAATCTCCTTTCCTTAAAAAGTTTCGTCTCATTTTTATTAGTAAAGTACTACCAACTAAATAGAAATAGCATAAAATTAATAAATTGTCAATACTGACAAGGGATAATAGTGTTAAATCCTTTGATTTAAGTTAATCTTTTGAATTTTATTGATTGATTTCGGGGTATCGCTATATTGTTACAAGTAAAAAAACTGCTCCTCTAATCCCTTTATGCTATAATTTTGCTATGCTAACTTTTTAAATGATAAAACAAATTAAGATTAAAAAGGTCATTCAAATTATTGCTATAAGTTTGATAATAGTAGGAGGATGTCTCCATTATGCTATTAAACTTTATTACAATCCTGTTATTGCCCCTATAGACCAGAGAATGAATTTTGTAACGGTCAATTATGACAACCATTATTTTAAAGCTCATACTCTAGCTAAAACTGTGGGGGATTTTCTTGAAGAGCAAGGGCTCTCTTTAGAGGAAGGGGATTGTGTTTTTCCTAATGTTAAAAACCAGTTAGTCCCAGGAACATTGATTACCATCCGCAGACAAATTCCGATGACCATTAAGGTTGATGATCGGGAAATAGCAATCAGGACTTTTGCAGAAACAATAAATGAAGTATTGGTAGAGGCCGATGTAACCCTTAATCATTTAGATAAAATTAAGCCAGGTAAATTAACTAGAACTACTCGTAATTCGGAGATAGTAATTACCAGAATTAATGAGGAGGAAATTACTGAAGAGGAAAGAATTGATTTTAAAGTTATTGAAAAGGACGACTCTAAATTAAAATGGAGAAGAACAAAAATAGGGCAGGTAGGAGAGGCAGGGGTGAGAGAAAATACGTATTTAATTACTTATGCTAACGGGAAACAAGTTAGCAAAGTTAAACTCTCTTCTGAAATAATAAAAAAGCCGGTTACTAAAATTATTTTGCACGGTACTAAAATAGAAATTGGTGAGTCTTATAAGGGCAGGGCCAGCTGGTATTCTCATACTGGAACAATGGCTTGCGCTTCCTTAAAGCATCCTTTTGGGACTTGGCTTAGAGTTACAAATATGGCTAATGGTAAAAACGTGATTGTTCAAGTGAATGATCGAGGTCCTTTTTCTGAAGATAAGATTATTGATCTTGACAAAACAGCCTTTGCAAAGATTGGTAATCTTGCCCAAGGGGTGATGCGGGTAAAAGTAGAAGAAATTCTAGAGTAAATGCTCAAAAGTAGAAAATTCATAAAGTTCATAAAGTTATAGATAATTTACAATTTTTAATTCACAAGTATAGAATATCTCTTCCAATAGAAGATTCTTTAATCGGAAATTGGAAATTATGTATGAACCTTACAAATTTTTTACTGCCAATTTGTTTACTTTATAATTGCTAGCCCCCCAAACACTTCAGAGTGTAGTTTTTTAGCTTGAGGGTCAGAGAGTTCTTTATAGGAGACTCTAACGGTGTATCTGATTTTGTTTTTTAGTGGGAAAATATCATGGATCTTTAAGCTCCAGAGATTATCTTTGCTGATTTTTTGGCGAATCTCCTGCAGTTTTTTATTGATAAGTTCTTCGGGGGTTTGTTTTTTACCGATAGGAAATTCTAGATTAACATCTAGGGTTACTATTTTCTTGGTGAGTTCCGTGGTTGGTTCCGGTTGATAATGCTTGAGTAGAGCAGTCATGTCAGAAAGATTAATTTCTGCAAAATAAGTGCTACCTGCTAATTTTTCTATAGATTTTAATTTGTATAAAATACCGACTATTTTCT
The DNA here is from genome assembly GCA_034716235.1 of Patescibacteria group bacterium. Taxonomy (GTDB): domain Bacteria; phylum Patescibacteriota; class Minisyncoccia; order CAIUEV01; family JAHKAQ01; genus M55B174. The sequence continues at coordinate 20,966 of JAYEHH010000013.1, forward strand.
CTCCCACGATTAAATCCCAACAGGAATAAGGATTGGCTATTGTTGGGACCGTTTTTGATTTTAACCACCGTACATCATTAATCCCAGAGGTTCTTAATAGCTTTTCCGTTGCTTGTTGTAATTGAGAGAGCCCTTTTTCTTTGGCCGATTTATGAGTTAATAGCCCTAACGATTCTTGCTCATGATAATGATTGTTAATCTGCCCAAAGATTTTACCAATTTCAAAAATATTGATTTGGTCTATTCCCTTTTTAACATATTCCTCTAGCTGATGTATGAGTCCTGGAGCCATAGATTGCCGTAAATCAGGGTATTCTTCATTTACTGAATTTTGAGTGGCAATGACTTTCCAATTTTGGTAATTAACATCTGCATTAGCCTCTTTTTTAATCAAAGGAGAAGAAAGAATTTCATCAAAACCTAACGCAATCAACATATCTTTTAGACTGTCTGTCAATTTAATTACTTGAGGAGTGATGTTTTTGACAACCGTTAACTTAGGAGGTTGATCGACCGGAATTTTATCATAACCGACTATTCTAACTACTTCTTCAATCACATCTTCTTCCATATTTATGTCCATTCTATCGGAAGGAGGGGATACTTGTAAATTATTACCATTCTTTTTTACTTTAAACCTTAAGTCTTCCAAAATCTGACCAGTTTTTTCTGGAGAAATTTCAATGCCAGCATAGCTACTAGGATCTTGGAGATTGAGATTGATTACAGGCATCTTTCGTTTTTGAGGATAAAAATCAAAAACCTTTCCAACTAATTCTCCTCCGCAGTGTTTTATAATTAAAGAAGTCAATAATTCAAAGGCAATTGAGGAAGAAGTAGTATCTAAATCTTTTTCCAGTCGGTTGCTAGCTTCAGTTACAACCTTAAGTCCGTTAGAATTTTTTCTAATTAAAGCTCTATCATAAATTGCCATTTCGGCAACTATGGAAGTTGTTTTCTGGTCGGTGGCAGCTACTTTCCCTCCTACTATTCCTGCCAAAGCTAAGATGTTAGTTTGATCCTGAATAATTAACTCTTCTTTTTGCTCCAATTTTATTTTTGAATTATCTAGAGTGGTTATTTCTTTGAAATTTTTATTTAAGGACCAGATAAGTTCCCCCTGAATTTTACTTTTATCTAAAAGATGAGAAGGGTAGCCGGTAAGTAACATAACATAGTTAGATAAATCAACTGGAAAATTAATACTGTTTATTTCGTAAAAGCTTAAGAATTCTTTTAACCAGCTGGGAGATTGCTTGTTTTTTAAATTTGTAATTTCTACGGCTAAAATTCTGCGGATAGGTTCCTTATCGCGAATTTCAATAGTTAATCCTTTCCCTGCTATTTTTTCCTGCGAAGATTTGTCCTTAATTTCAGCAGATCCAGTCGGTTGTTTGATTTTTGGCACCAAATCGTGCAAATCACGGCATTCTAGCCCCCAATAAGCAGCTACTTCTCTAGCAATTCCTAAAATTGAGAGACAGTCAGCTCTATTTTGTCTTACCTCTAACCCAATTAAGTAATCGGTCTTTCCTTGATACTGAACCTTTTCCAGACTATCCATCATAAAACCGGTTAAGGTTAAAGTTTCTCCTACTATTTGAGGGCTAGCTTTAAGTTGAGGGACAAGTTCTTTAAGTTGGCTATAAAGTATTTTCATTTTCAAATGGTTTATATCCTAAATTCCCTCCTAGAAGGGTTCGAATGTCATTAATTTTATATTTAGCCATTACCCAGCGGTCTAATCCTAGTCCAAAGGCAAATCCTCTCCATTTTTTATGATCAATCCCAGCTTTTTCTAATACGTCCGGATGAATAATACCAGCCCCACCCATTTCTATCCAACCAACTCCCTTGCAAAGACGACAACCCTTACCATGGCAGTTAAAACATTGCATATCTACTCCGGCTCCAGGCTCTACTTCAGGATAATATTTATTGCGGTAGCGTAAGACAACATCAGGACCGTACATCCGCTTAAAAAGTGCTGTAAAAGTTCCAAAAAGATCTTTTAGGCTAACTTCTGGTAGAACAACGGTTCCTTGATAATGATGAAAAACAAAATGATTGCTTTTATTTACTTTTTCATTGCGGTAAACCTTACCCGGACTAACTACTTTAATGGGAGGCTCATATTTATCTAGTACTCGAGCTTCAATGGAAGAAGTGTGAGTGCGTAAAAGATAATTAGGTTCTTTAATATAAAGAGTGTCTTGAAGAGCTCGAGCAGGATGATCAGGGGGAACATTTAATCTTTGAAAACAAAATTCGTCTGTTTCTAATTCTAAATCTTCCATGATGCTGTATCCCATTTCGGTAAAGAATTTGTTTAATTCTCTAATCGTTTGGGTAATGGGGTGGAGGTGGCCAATTTTAGGTGGTTGCAAATCTAAAGTTTCGGCTTGATTTTTTAATTCATCTGCCGAGTGAGAAGCTAATAGAGTTTTCTTTTTTGTAGCTAATAAATCTTTAACCTCTTTAGCTGTTTTTTGAATAGCAATGGCCTGAGTTTTCCGTTGTTCTGGTGGGAATTTACCAATTTCTTTGAGCATTTGGTTAACGGAGCCTTTGCTTCCCAAATAGCTACTTTCCAAAGAGCTTAATTGGGTCAAGGATTCGATTGTTTCTAACTCAGCTTTTAATTTTTTAACAAGGTCAATTTTCATAAGTAGTTTTTAGTTCTTTTAACATACCGTAAAATTACAGGGGATGCAATTGGTAATTGGTAATTGACAATGGAGAATGGAGAATTGAAAATTGGGGAATATCCTTTTCTAATTCACAATTTTATTTGTCATTCCCGCCTTCGCGGGAATGACATATTATAATTTCCAATTTTCAAACGACAAAATTTAACAGTAATAAAAACCCCTAAAAACAAGTTTGTTTTTAGGGGTTACTGGGGCCAAGGAAATTTTTATTCCTCGGTCCCTGCTATGATTTTCACTACTTTGTAGTGAAAATCATATTTTTTAAGGAATCTTTTGAATTCTGGGAGAGAACAACTCCCGTTCTCATCCCCAAAGGGCGGAAGGTCCGCTATTTGCAATGCGAATATGGTCAATCGCATTGCAGCTCTCTGTATCCCTAGAGGATGAAGATAGATTCTTTCTTCATCCTCAATCCCCTCGGCCCATCGGATGCGTTTCTCTGCAAAACGCTCAACGGTCTGGAGGATACCTAATTTTGCCAAGATTGGGGCGGTCTTAGCAAAATTCTTGTTGACTTGGGTGATCTCTTCCCAAGCTTCCATTGCCAGCTCTCTCTCAACTTTGTCTGGGAGATTGCTGGCACTTGCACTGGTGGCATGTGCTATCCACACCGCCAGTATCAAAATGGCCACGAATACTATTATGATCATTAGAAACTCGTATCTCTCACCCAAAGCTCTTCCTCTTCTTAATCTTCTCATCTTTTCCTCCTCTTCAATGAAATTGTTAAAAAACTTCTTTCTTATTACCGATTTTACACCATAGCATAAAAACACATAAAAGTCAAGAGCAGACAAAAATTGTTATTATATTTAAAGAGCAATCCTTTAGGATTGCTCTCTAGTGACTAAATTGGCAGTTTACTGCGTTTACTGTTATAACTCTTCTTCTCCTAAAACCTCCTCTATCCCTATCGCACATATCCGAATTCCTCCTCTCTTCCGTAGATCTGAAAGATTAAAGATTGTGACTAACGGTGGTGCACTATCATCAATAGTTGCACCAGATTCTATTATGATATTTCCATTATTCGGGAAAACAATCTTTCCAAACTTTTGGATCTTGTCTTTCGCAAACCAAAACTTCACAAGTTTATTTTGATACTGAAAAAGTTTTGTTCTGCTATTTAAAAGTTTACTTGTCATAGTTTCCCCCCTTTTCCTTTTATCAATTTGATTGCCAATCCAGTCAAAAAATTTAAAAGAACATTATATTAAAAATAACTATAGGCTTTAAATAGATTTATCGCAATAGAAGCTGTTGTAAAAGGATAGAATAGATTATAATTAAGTAAAAGCAACTAACAGAAAAAATAACATTTTTAAGATTTCAATATTAAGATAAAACTTAAAATTCCTAAAGCAATACTTACGGTAATCGGCCTCTTGCTCGTTATGATTATTCTTTTCAAAGAGGACTCTCTTATTTTAGAGGACGGTCAATCTTCAATAAACTTGGAACAATTTCTGGAGGAACCGGTTTCTTGCTCAAACCAAATATCTTGTACTGCTAAGGTTGAAAGGGTTGTTGACGGAGACACAATTGTTTTAGAATCTGGCGAGCGAGTGAGATACATTGGGATTGATACTCCTGAAATGACTGGACCTAAAAGAAAAACGGCTGAGTGTTTTGGAGAGGAAGCTACTAAGAAAAACAGAGAATTGATTGAAGGCAAGAAGGTAAGGCTGGAAAAAGATATTTCCGAGGTAGATAAATACCAAAGGCTTTTAAGATACGTTTATTTAGAGGATATCTTTGTTAATGACTACTTGATTCGCAATGGTTATGCTAGTGCGGTTAGTTTCCCTCCTGATATAAAATATCAAGAACAGTTTAGAGTGGCGGAACAAGAAGCTAAAAAAGAAGCCAGAGGGTTTTGGGGAAAAGGAATTTGTGATATAAAGTAAGAGAAAGTTTGAGCAATTAAACTAAACAAAGTATAATAAAGTTATACTTTAGAAGACATTGATGTTGGATACGATAGTTGAATATAGCTAAACTATTTTTAGAAAGGGGTGAGAATATGGAATATAATTACAATTACGAATATACGGGCAATGTTAGCCCAGAGGTAGGTGTAGTAGCTGGTATTTTTGGTGTGGGAATGGCTTTATTTGGTCTGGTGGTTGGTCTGGCTTTCTATGTTTATTTTTCAATTTGTTTAATGAAAATTGCCCAAAAGACTAATACTGAAAATGCTTGGTTTGCTTGGATACCACTATTGAATATTATTTTAATGCTCCAGATAGCCAAGAAGCCACTTTGGTGGTTTCTCCTCTTATTGTTGCCTCTAATTAATGTTGTTGTGTCTATCATTGTTTGGATGAAAATTGCAGAGGCGGTAAAAAAACCAGAATGGCTAGGTATCTTAATGATTGTCCCGGTAGCCAATGCAATACTACCAGGGTACTTGGCCTTTTCATCAAGTGAAAATAATAAGCCAAGCGCAAAAGCAAGTGCACCTACTGGTGATTCGGTTTAGGGAGGACCGATAAAATATTTAATATTAATAAAAAACATGAGTCTGAAAACATTTTTACAGAAAATAGGGGTGATGCAGAAAGAAACAGATATTGAAACAGATCTTCCTAATTCGTCAGATGAAGATAGTCATTCTCCAGAAGCATCACAACAAAACGCAGTTAGTCATGAAGAAACAAAGAGCGATGGCAACAATGAAGAAGGGGGAGATAATTCTTCAGAGGCAACTTCCAATTCAGCGTCAGTTGAAACTTCTGAGTCTATTAAAGCTCCCGAATCCACTAAACCTCCAGAATCAGTAGATTCTTCTAAGTCTACTGAACCTCTAGTTGTCCCAGAATCTCATGGAGATGATGCTGCGGATACTGACTCTGGGACCGATACTGATTTTGACTGAACTCAATAATTGCGTTAAACAAGAAGAGCAGAAGTGACACTTCAAGAAAGTGATATTTTTGCTCTTTTTAAATATTTTCTAGAGAATTAAGATGCCATTTAAATTAATTTCGCAATCAAAAATTAGCAAGGCTAGATTGGGAGAATTAAAAACTAAACATGGAGTCATTAAAACTCCTTTCTTTATGCCGATTGCAACCCGAGGGGTGGTAAAAGGAATTACCTCAACAGAGATAGAAAAAATAAAGGCTCAGATAATTCTAGCCAACACTTACCATTTAATGGTTAAGCCAGGCAAGGGATTTTTGAAAAAGATTGGAGGCTTACATAAATTTATGAACTGGGATAAACCAATTCTTACCGATAGTGGTGGCTATCAAGTTTTTAGTCTGGCTAAACATTGTAAGGTTTCCGATGAAGGAACGGAATTTAGAGATCCTAAAAGTGGGACTAAATATGCTTTGAGCCCAGAGGAGTCTATTCAAGTTCAGCAAGCTGTTGGTTCTGATATTATGATTGCCCTAGATGAATGTACTCCCAAAACTGTTAGTCGCGAAATGGCTAAGACAGCAGTTAATAGAACAGTGAAATGGGCTGAGCGTTGTTTTAAAGAACACCAAAAAAATAAACAGGGGCAATTGCTTTTTGCGGTAGGGCAGGGAGATAAATTTTTAGATTTACGGCGGGAATGTATTCGCAAACTTAAAAAAATTGATTTTGACGGTTACTGCTATGGAGGGATGGCTCCACTAAAAACAGTTTACAAAATGTTAGAGAAAATCATGCCTGAATATCCAGAGGACAAGCCTCGTTATTTAATGGGAGTAGGTTATCCTAATGATATTGTGGAATCAGTAAAGAGAGGAGTGGATATGTTTGATTGTGTAATTCCTACCAGAGAAGGAAGACACGGTAGGGCTTTTATTAGAAAAAAGGGAGTGAAATTAACAGATTCTAAATTTTATGAAACGGTAAATTTTCCACAAGTAAAACTTAAATTTGATAAAGAACCATTATCTACCGGTTGCAATTGCTTGACTTGTAAAAAATATACTCGGGCTTATATTAACTATCTTTTTAAAATTGGAGACTATTTAGGGCCACGGTTGGTAAGTTTACACAATTTAGCTTTTTATCTAGACTTAATGAAAGAGATTAGAGAAGAAATTAAAAAGGGGAAACTATAAGATAGCCAATAGTTGTCTAGGGGCCAATAGCTCAGTTGGCTAGAGCGCGGCATTCGCATTGCCGAGGTCAGGGGTTCAACTCCCCTTTGGTCCACCAAAATTCAAGGCCTTAATACATCATCTTGACAAAACCCCTAGGGGGTATATGCTTTAATTTCAAATTCAGTAGTTCATTTCTAAATTATTTTAGTCCCATGAGAAAAAATACAGTCAGTCAGCGACTGAATATTGTCAAAGGGCAAGTCAACGGACTGATAGATCTCATAGAAGCTGAAAAAGATTGTCGTAAGATAACTGAACAATTTTATGCAACCAACACTGCTCTAAAAAAAGCGATGGAGCTTTATTTCAATGAAAATATGACAACTTGCTTAGAATCTATCAATCCTAAAAAGAAAACTACTATTGAGTTTTTATTACAAGAGATAATTAAAAATAAGTAAAAAAACATGGCGAAAACAATCGAACTAACAGACAAAAACTTTGAGGAGGAAGTGCTCAAATCTGACACTCCTATCTTAGTTGATTTCTGGGCTCCTTGGTGTCAGCCTTGCATAATGATGGCTCCTGCTCTAGAAGCTTTAGCAGAGGAAATGGAAGGTAAACTCAAAATAGGGAAAATTGATACGGAAGTACCAGGGCATCAAGAACTGGCCGCTCAATATCAAATTCAAAGCATCCCTAATATGAAATTATTCAAGGATGGCGAAATGGTTAAGGAATTTATTGGTCTGCGTGATAAAGATACTTTTAAAGCTGAGCTAGAAGAGGAACTTTAAGATTTTCTAAAATTACGGTGGATTAGATGTTTCAATGAATGAGCGCTAAAGGAAAATTTTGTTTCTACTATCAATTGTTATTGAAAAGATGTTGGTAATAGAAAAATTAAGAGGTAATTTGTAAAATTATGACGGAGCAGAAAAACAATCATTCTTTAATCATTATTGGAGCTGGGGCGGCGGCTCTGACTGCTTCAATTTATGCTTCACGCTACAAGATGGAGCATATCATTATTGGTAGTGCGCCAGGTGGTCAGGTCTTTGAGGCTCATAGAGTATGTAATTTTCCAACAGAACAAGATATTAGCGGCGCAAAATTAGTGGCTAAAATGCAAAAGCATACTGAATCTTTGGGAAATAGAATTTTAGTTGACGAGATAATTGATATTAAAAAGGAGAATAATGAATTTAAAATTACCACTCAAGCTAAAAAGATTTATTTTGCTAAAGCTGTTTTACTGGCCACTGGTACGGAGCATCGTCAGTTAAATTTACCCGATGAGGACAAATTTATTGGTAGAGGAGTCTCATATTGTGCTACTTGCGATGCTTTATTTTATAAAGATAAGGTAGTAGCCGTAGTTGGCGGTAGCGATAGTGCTAATACGGCTTCTCTTTATTTAGCAGAAATAGCCAAGAAAGTTTATCAAATTTATCGTAAGGATAAATTGCGTGGCGAAACTACTTGGATTAATCAAATAGAAAAAAATGAAAAAATCGAAGTTATTTATGAAACAGAAGTTGTGGGCTTAATGGGTGAAAATCAATTAGAAAAGATTAAACTTAGTAAAAGCTATAAAGATCAATCCGAGATTGAAACCGACGGTTTATTCGTTGAGATTGGGGCTGTCCCTCAAACAGCGTTAATAAAACAATTAACTTTAGGGACTGATGAAGCAGGATATGTAAAAGTGAACGCTGATCAAACAACCAGTCAAGAAGGGGTTTGGGCTGCTGGTGACATTACGAATGGCTCTAATAATTTCCGTCAGATTATTACCGCTTGTAGTGAAGGAGCAATCGCAACGGAGAATATCTTTCAATTTCTACAAAAAGATAAAATATAAACTACATTTTGGCTATTTGATTTAAATAGTTTATAGTTAGAGTTATGAAAAAAGTTATAAAGAAAACAATAACAGGTTTTCTATTCAATAGAATAGAAAAAATGGGAGACGAAGATTATAACCATGTTGGCTTTGAAGATAAAAATAAATCTTTTGGTGATTTATTATTAGCTTCGGTGCCAAAGATCGGTACTCAAAGAAAGGCTAGGATCACTATAGAAATTCTAGAAGATGCTAAAGATATCCCTAATCAAAATAATGAAAACAACTAACAAGCCTGATTTAGCCATTGTTGAAAAATTATTAAAAAAGGTGAAGCATCCGGCTATCGATAGCACTTTATTTGAGTTAGGCATTCTGAAAGAAGTAACTGTTGAAGAGGATAAAATAAAGATTGAATTAGCTTTCCCCGCCGCCAACATACCCATTAAGGATGTTTTGATTCAGCAAGTTAAGGAATCTTTGGTGAATTTAAAGGCAGAAGTTGAAGTGAAAACGACGGTAATGGACAAAGAAACTTTACAGAAATTTTTTAGCTTGGAACAACAAAACTGGAAAAATTAAAATATTATTTTTTTAAATTATAAATTTATGGATAAATATAAAATTAATAAGGAGAAATGTATTGGTTGTGGAGCCTGTGTAGCAGCTTGTCCTTTTGGAGCTATTGAGATGGAAAATGATGGTAAGGCAATTGTAGATCTAGATAAATGTCAAGGTTGTGGTAAGTGCCAAAAAGTCTGTCCAGCTGATGCAATAGATAAAATATCAGCTGAATAATTTTCTTAAAAGGAAGCTAAATAAAAAATAAACTGGATATGTTATCCAGTTTATTTTTTATTCAACCAAGCCAATAATATTTATTTAACCTTATTCAATAAGTACTATTAATACAGATATTATAAAATAAAACTAAGAAATATTCTCGGCTTGTTTTTTCTCCTCTTTTACAACAGTATCCATGGCTTTCTTGTCTTTTGCTTGCATTGCTTGGAATTTATTTTTCAGATTTTTAGTTGCAAAATTAAGCATCTCAGGACTTTCTTTTACTAAATCTAGCACCAATTTAATTTCTTTTTCGCCAACAGCTTCAGCAAATAGAGCCCACATTTGCTTGTCCGTTTTTTCCAGAGAAGAACTTTCAATTATTTGTTTTAATTCTTTTTTAGATTCCATTGTTATTTATTTATTTATTTTACCAAGCGACTCTATCGGCTATTGCTCTTGCTTGTTGGGCTGCCATAGCTGCCCGATTAGCAGCGATATTCCCTCCTTGTGAATTAGCTTTTCTGGCAGAATCCATTGCTCTATCTGCTGATTTTTCTGCTCTATCTGCCATTCTTTCTACATTTCTAACGGCTCTCCTTTTATTGTTTTCAAATCTTCTAACATTTTGTTCTGAACCCGCACTTTCTATTTTTTGAGTTTCATTGTTTACTTTCCGAGCTTCTCTTCCTGCATCTCGAGCGTATCGTTCTGCATCTCGAGCGTATCGTTCTGCTCGCTCTCGGTATCTTTGTTGACGGTCAGTCTCTTTTAATCCAAACAATTCTTGAAGTTTTCCAAATTCATCAATGCCTCCTTCTGTTGCTCGACGATATTTTCTAAGGTTTCTAGTGGCGTCATTCATTGTTTGAGCCACTTTTCCTAATTCCTCAAAGAAATTACCCGCTTTTGCCTCACCGGGGGTAGTAAGTGAACCAGCCATTATGGCTGCTCCTACTGAAATAGCTAACATAGCTTTTTTAAATCTTTTCTTTTTAGCTTCTTTCTCCAAAGATTCTTTTGGTTGTTCTACGGTTGCTTCTTCTTCTGCTTCTTTATTGTCTAGTGTTGCCAATTGTTCAACTTCATTTTCTACTAACGGTTCTAAATCCTCTAGGTTTTCTTTAAATCTATTTAGTTCTTCATTTGTCAGTTCTTTTGGTTGTTCTTCGGGCTGATTTTCTTGCTGATTGTTTGATTGAGATTCTGTTTTCTCCTCATTTTTAATTTTAGCCTCTACGCCTTCTTTTTTAATTTGCTCAAATGGATTACTCATAATTTTTTATTTAACTTTTCTATATTCAGTCGAAACTTTATTAGATAGATATGCTTATTTTTATTATACTTTAATTTAATTATTTTGTCACTTGAAAATGTTTCTGGGATATGTTTAATTTTTCATCTAAATGGTGACTCATTCTTAATTTCATAGTCATTCCTGCCTGTCTAAACTCATTAGCCAATGTACCCATTACAATTTTGTAACACGGCGAGGTAAATAGGAATCTCGCTTGAAGAGCGATCCGCCAGCCTCGCCGAGTCTAGGCGGGCGGGCAAATTACTAACTTAAAATATATTTTAAGTTAGCTTTCAAAAATATTCATTTCCAACACCGCTTTTAACTTTTCAAAAATATTTTTAATTTCTTCTTTAGCCTTAAGGTCGGTTTCTAAAAGGGGAGTGAGGTTGCTGATAGTTTTAAAGATTCGTTTATCGTAAGTTATTTTCCCTAAAAATTTATTACCAGCCCACTTTTTAAGTTCATCACTTAATTTGGTATTTATATCCCATTTATTGATTACCACCCCATAAGGTATTTTAAAATGATCAACCACTTCTAGAACTCTTTTTAAATCGGTAAATCCAGAAGGGGTTGGTTCCGAGATTAAAACGGTAAAATTAGCATCTTTTAAGGCCGCGGTTACCGGGCAACCAGTTCCTGGAGCAGAATCAATAATCATCATTGCTGGATTAAATTTTTCAGCTTCTGCCTTTATTTCATCCACGATTTTTCCTGAGCCTGTTTCTCCGGGAGAAAGTTGGCCAGAGACTAGAGGAAATCCTGCTAAATCTTTTTTAATTTTAATTTCTCCATTCTGAATAGGCTTTAATTTGATTGCACCTTGGGGGCAAATAGCCTCACAAGCTCCGCAACCCTCACATAAAAATTTATTAAGAATAGGCTTTGTCTGTTTCATTTTGATGGCTTCAAAGCGACAATTTTTGGCACACAAACCACAACCATCGCATTTAGCTAAGTCAAATTCAGGTCTTTCTGCTGTTACAACCGGTAAAACCTCATCCCACTTCTTTATTCCTCCTAACCAAATGGCTAAATTGGGTGTGTCCGCATCACAATCTGTGGCTACAATTTTATATTCTTTCGCAAAAAGTGTTGCTAATGTTGAAGTCAACATTGATTTTCCTACACCGCCCTTACCTGATGCAATTACTAAATTCATATTATAACTGATTTAATTAAAACTCTTGCTTGTTAATTATTTGAATTATTTTTAAGTTTATTAAATTATCAAGCCACTAAACAATTTCATTATGTTTCTAAATAGGATTATAATTTTAATTCGGGATCTTTGACATTTAATAATTTCCCTTTTGAATAGGCTGTCACCAATTTTTTAGAATAGGGGATTTCTTTTTCAATTTTTACCTTAAATTTATGGGCTGTTTTTTGGATTCCCTTTTTATCTCCTAAATTTGCTTGATTTAAAATTATTTTAACCGGCAATTTTATTTTTTGGCAGAGGTCTAAAATTAAATTCAGGTCGTAGTTACCCATGGGAGTCGGTTCGGTTACCGCATAAGCGGTTCTGCATCCCAATAGAGCGGAGATTACTGAACAATGTGTTCCGGCGGCTGTGTCAAAAAGAATCAAATCGGCTCCCACTTTCTTGGCTAATTTTAGGGCTATTCTTTTTGTTTGTTTTACAATGGGGCTGGTTTCTTCCAGTCTTGGTTTTGCTTCGCCCGTAACCAGCCATAATTGAGAATTTATTTTATTAGAAAAAATTTTGCCGGTTGTTTCTTTTTGAGTAAGGATTGCTTTTTGGGGACAAACAATTTGGCAAGCTCCGCAAGCTGAACATAAATCTTTAATAAAAACGGGATATTCTCCGGGAGCTTGAAAGATAGCATTATTCCTGCAGGTTCTGACACAAAGGCCACTGCGGACGAGCGGTGTTTTTTTAGAAATATGTTCTTCTTTATTTAAGGAAACGCACTTGTCGCATTTCTTTTTATCTAATTTTGGAAATTCGGCAAAAGTTTTTTCCAGCGGTTTAGTTAATTTTTCCCCTAATAATAAATAATCATTGGGACATTCCACGTCACAGTCGCAAAGAATTACCTTCTTGCCTTGCCTAACAAGAGAATTGGCCAAAAGAATACTGATTGTTGATTTTCCCGTTCCTCCTTTACCTCCTGTAATGGCTATTTTATCTATTTTTTTAATCATTTTTCTTTAAACTTTGAATTAATTCCGCTAGTGTTTTTTCAGGGTTGATGATTGTTACTTCAATGCCGAAATTTTCCAATCCTTGCCGAGCATTTTCTCCTATTTGGCGGGTTATTATTTTATTGGCTCTCACAGCTTTGGCAAATCTGATCCCATGCGGAGCTCCATTTTTGGAACCGTCTTCAAAATACGGATTCTGAAGGTATTTCTTGGTTAAAATTTTACCGTCTTTGATATCTATTAGAAGATAGCGATCTTCTCCCATTTGTTTTCCAATTTCATTACCTGTTAGGGGGACAATAATCCGTTTTCCTTTTTTGGGAGGTCCTATTTTCTCAAAACCATCAAGAGTCCCTATTTTATCTCCAAATTTAGTTAGAATAACGCTTCTGGCCATTTTGTAAGATTCAATTGAAATGACTATATTCTTTAACTCAGGAATATTTTTTAGTAGCCTTTCTTCTAATGTTTGGGTTACTTCTTGAACAGCCTCTACTTTTAATTTCGGAGGAAGTTTGATTTTAATTTCGGCAAAATTCAAAGAGCCAACCTGCCTACTTTTTATATCGGCGATTTCTATTTTATGAGAGAGGCAAATTTTTCTAATTTTTTCTTCCAGATCTTTATTGGATACATCAAGCAGGGATTCTGTTATTTCTTTGCCTACTTTAAAAGCCTCAAAGAGGATGTAAATTCCTACCAGTAAAGCTATGATGGCATCAGCTAAAGTAAAGAATCTTATGAGACTAATTCCAATCAATACTCCGACTGAAGAAAGGGCGTCGGCCCTTGAATGCTCGGCGTCGGCAATCAAAGCCAAACTTTTTTCTTTGGCTCCATATTTGAATTTAAGTCTGGCTAAAAACTCGGCGATTATAATGGAAGCGATAACTACTCCGATTGCTCCTGCATTTAATTCTACCGCTTCTTCTTTAAAGAACCGCATAATCGCTTCGTAAAGAATCCAAAGGCCGGAAATTGCCAACAGTACGGCTACAAAAAGGCCCGCTAAACTTTCCGCTTTCCAATGGCCATAAGGATGTTTAGTGTCTTTTGGCTTTTTAGCTGTTTTTATACCTAAAAAGGTAATAAAAGACGAAATGACATCCAGACTGGAATGAATTCCGTCAGCTACCAAAGCCATACTGCCAGTAGAGAATCCAAAAAGTAATTTGGCGAGTCCTAATCCAAAATTTCCCAAAACACTAATTGTGGAAACAATTTGGGCGTTCATTCTAATAATTTATTAATAATTTGTAAAAACTATTTTTTCTTTATTCTTCCACTGCTGGATTATGTGGTTCGTGATGTGGTCCATGAGAACCATGCTGGTGCCGTGGAGGTAATTTTGGATTATCTTCCGATGATTGAGGCGATTTAGACTCTTCTAGTTCATTATTTTTGTAACTGGTGTAAGCTTCTTTAACTGAAATATCAGCTACTCCAGCAAAAATTTTAACTTTGGTAGGGTTGAGAACTCTGTAAGCGTTGGGCCCCATATTGCCAGTAATAATAACTCGGACCTTTTCATCTGCTACCATTTGAGCAGCAGAAATTCCAGCGCCTCGAGCAGCTTCTCCAGCTTCATTGGGGATGGATTTTGTTAATTCTCCTTTTTCATCAACAATTAAAAAATATTGGCATCTCCCAAAGCGAGGATCAACCGGCGAATCCATAGTAAGACCAGTAGATGTAATACAAATTTTCATAAATATTTAATTATTTCTAGACATTTTTGCTCCGCACTTAGGACAAGTTTGCTCGTAGCAAGGAACTGCTCTTTGATGAGGCACTTCTGCTCCACATTTAGGGCAAACACAATTGCCTTCTGGACCTAATCCAGAACCACCAGGTTGACGTCCACGTCCTCCTTCATTAGAAGGCTCGGGGTTGTTGTTCGGGGTTGTTGAATTTGCTTCTTCCATTTTTATTACTTAAGAATTAATATTGAAAATCTTTAATTTCTAATAATTTTTATGGCCTTGCCTGTTGTCAAAGCTTCGGCGATTTTTTGATTAGCAGACACTAAAATGCGTTGGAAAGTACTTTGAGAAACTCTCATTTTTTTGGCACATTGAACCTGATCTAATCTTGCTACATATTTTAACCGAATAGCTTCTAGCTTATCAGAACCCAACTCAATTTCTTGTAATGCCCTCAATGGTATCCCTTGAGGCTTAAAATAGGTTGCCGTGGGGTTGAAATTTATTCTTCTGAATTTATGTGGTCTTCCCATAATTTAGATTAGTTGATTTAGCCAAACATTAAAAGGCTTGGTTTGAAAATTAATAAAATTCCGATAATTATCATGAGTAATCCGCCGATAAGGCGAGATGCCCGAGTGTATTTTGTGGCTATGCCTGTCATTTGCAAAGTTATCATTGCAGTGAAAAAGATAAATAAATCATCCAAGATAAAGATGAAGGTATAAAGACAAAGATAAAGGCAATATTGCCATCTTGCTAGATGACTTAAAGCTAATGTTTGAGTATAGATTACTGGTAAACCTGCTGAGCAAACCATTTCTACTAGATTAACTGTGACCGCTAAAATTATGATACCTCCTAAGGCTAGCCAAAATTGTTTTTTCTGAGTAACTTTTTTTAATTTACTAAAAAATTGTTGCTTCTTTTCACTACCAGTTACCTTACATTGGCCTTCCTTGTTGTAAAAAAATTCTTTAAGATTATAAGCTCCGCCACCTAAAGCTATCAAGCCAATAATAATTCTAGCCCATAAAATCAAGCCAATAAATAGAATAAGATTTAACCAGGCTGTCATAAATAGAAAATAGACTATTCCAGAAATAGCGATAAAGGTACTACCAAAAATCCACATTCTTTTTTTATCTTTCATACCTAGAAGCAAGCTAATCAGAAATAAAAGAGCCCACATAGCACAAGGGTTAAAACCATCCAAGGCTCCAAAAATAATGGTAATGGTTAATAAGGAAAAATTTTTAATTTCTATTTCTCCCAATAAAGGTAAGTTTACTGTTTTGGGGATTTCTTCTAAATTAAGATTTTCTTTTTGAGGCTTTTGCTCCGTAGCTACTGATTCGGTAGGGGTCGGTTTAACTGAAGCTGATTCAGATTTAGAGTCTATTGCCAAATTTTCCTTGACGGCATTTTCTATTACTACCCCAGTAGTTTCTTCGCTTCTCCAACCGATAAAATATTGATCTCCGACTACTGTGAAGGGGATACCGTCAATATCAGCTTCAAGTGCTTGACCGACTTCTCTAAATAATTGAGCATTTTCCTTTTTAGATATTTCGAAATGACGGATAGTCAAACTAGGATATTTTTTAGCTAACTTTTCCAGAAAAGGTTTCTCTTCCGCACAATGATGACAACCATTAGACCAAAAAAACAAAAGAACCGTTTCCGATTTAGTTTCATTGGTGGTAACCCCACTAGCGGTTTCTTTTTCTGCTGAAACTGGTGCTACGTTTATTAAAAATAGCATTAAAAATATCGGTAAGAATACCGGCATTAATCTGGATATTGTTTGCTTAAGTATATTTAGAAAAGACTTGCAATTGTTTGTTTTTATCTCCATAAACATCTTTGAAAATAAATTGGCATTAGAATTACAACACCTCTCCTTCAAAAAGTAAAGGAGAGGTGTGCTGACCTTAATTTTTCCGAGACTGTAATTCTTTAATCCTTTCTTCCATAGCTGATAATTCCGATCTTAACTGATTTGTTTCTTCTCTGAGAGTGCCTTGGTTTGGTTGTCCTGCAAAATTCTGATTTCTAAAATTTCTTCCCATTCTTCTAGATCCTCTTCCCATTCCAAATCCAGATTGAGAATTACCAGTAGTATTTCCACTGCAAGGTCCTAGTCTGCGTCCTACGGGTCCGGTGCCGTAGGGTCCTGTTCCGTTCATGTTAGGCATTTTAATCGCCCCCTTTCTTTAGTCTCGCCACAATGGCTCATCTTCGTTTCGCAGAGCGAAACTATGGTAGAGCAATGGCAGACTTATGTTAAATATCTAATTTAATAGGTAAATTTGTGTAATTCGACCTTTATGTTATGAGTATATACCCATAAAGAATTATTGTCAAGAGGGAGACAAACAAAGAAAACGCTTTTTAGCGTTTTCTTTGTTTGTGATTAAAGTACTACTTAGTTTTATTTAACTGCCTGTTTCAACACTGATCCAGCTTTAAATTTAGGCACTTTAGTAGGTGGAATATTAAGTTTTTCGCCAGTTTGAGGATTAACACCCACTCTTCCTTTTCTTTCATTTACCCAAAAAGCTCCGAAGCCGGTGAAGCCGACCTTTTTTCCTGCATTCATACCTTCAGTGATAACTTCCAAAAGAGCATCAACGGTTTCCTCAGTATCTTTTTTACTTTGATTGGTTTTGGCGGTGATAGCACTAACTATATCACCTCTGTTTAATGCTTCCATCTCGTCACCCCCTTTCTTATATCGCCATAGTTCAAAAACAATGGCGGGTTTATCCAACTTAAAACTGAAATGGAAGTTCAGTTTTAAGACAACTAATTAATGGTATAAAAATAAAGTATTACTTAAATATTTTGATTAATAAGGGCTATAAATAATACCTTAATTCACTGATAGATTTTTAACTTTACTTGTTTTCTACAATTTCTAAAACTCGTTCAATCTTTTTAGCTTTTCTATCTTTTCCTGTTTCAATAAATACTCCTTGGATTATACACTTTTTCCAATCATTATACCAGTCAGAGCCAACAGAATCTTGTTTAAGAAAGCCTTCAATTACTTCTTCTTTGTTTTTTCCTAAAACAGAATCTTTAACTCCGCACATACCAACATCAGTAATGTAAGCTGTTTTCTTGGAAAGAAGTTGCTCGTCGGAAGTTTGAACATGAGTATGAGTACCAACTATTGCTGAAATTTTTCCATCTAGATAGAACCCTAGAGCTCTGGCTTCACTGGTAGCCTCGGAATGGAAGTCTATGAAAATCGTATCGCATTTTTCTCGAGCTATTTCAGCTAAGATTTCATCAGCCTTTTTAAAAGGGCAGTCGTAATCACTATGAAAAAAAACTCTACCGATTAAATTAATAATAGCAATTTTTTGAGTGCGAATGTTAATAATTTCATAGCCTCGTCCAATCACTCCTGACGGATAATTGGCTGGTCTTATTAATGGGATAGATTTATCTTGCAATAATTTTATTCCTTCTTTTTTCCAAACATGATTACCGGAAGTAAAAAAATCTATTCCTATTTTCATTAATTCTTGGAGACTACTTTCTGTAACTCCTTTTCCATGAGCAATATTTTCAGCGTTGGCGATGGTGATGTCTGGATGATAACGCTTGATGAGACGGGGGAGTATTTTAGCGACACTTTCTCTTCCAGGTCTGCCAACAATATCTCCCAAAAATAATATTTTCATAAAATGTTAATCAAGATTTATTACTAAGTGAATTGTAATACAGGATTTTAAATTTGTTCGAGCCTCCTTTCTACCGTGCGTAATCAATAGCTCTGGTTTCTCTAATAATATTAACCTTAATTTCTCCTGGATAATTTAATTCTTCTTCAATTTTATCAGCAATTTTGCGAGCTAATTTTATTGAACCCAAGTCATCAATATTTTGAGGGTCAACAAAAACACGAATTTCTCTGCCGGCTTGAATGGCATAAGATTTATCCACTTCTCCAAAAGCATTGGCAATATCTTCTAATTCTCCTAAACGTTTTAGATAATTTTCTAGAGTATCTTTTCTGGCTCCCGGTCGGGAAGCAGAAATAGCATCAGCGGCAGCAATAATAGCTGCCTCAGGATTTTCACAGGGGAGATCGTCATGGTGATGCCGCATGGCCTCTATAACATTGTCTGGAATGTTAAATTTCTCTAAAATAGTAACCCCGATTTCAATATGAGTTCCTTGGACTTCATGATCGACCGCTTTTCCAATATCGTGGAGCAAACCTGCTTTTTTGCATAAACCGACATCTAAACCTAGCTCGTTAGCTAACATACCAGCTAGGTGAGCCACTTCAATAGAATGAATGAGGACATTTTGGCCGTAACTTGTTCGATAGCGTAATCTCCCTAATATTTTAATGAGATTGGTATTTAAGCCGGCTACTCCTACATCATAAACGGCAGTTTCTCCAGCTTTTTGAACCTTTTTAGCTAATTCTGTTTTAACCAATTTAATGGTTTCTTCAATTTTAGCAGGATGAATTCTGCCATCTTCTATTAATCTTTCCAAGGTTAAACGAGCAATTTCTCTGCGCACTGGGTCAAAAGCGGAAACTACAATAGCTTCTGGAGTATCATCAACTATAATCTCAGCTCCAGTTAAGCGTTCGATAGCATTAATATTTCTACCTTCTCTGCCGATAATTCTGCCCTTTAGCTCGTCGTCGGGGAGAGCTACGGTAGTAGTGGTGGTATCAGCTACATGACTAGAGGCATAACGTTGCATAGCCAGTGTCATTATGTTTCTAGCCTTTTCTTCTAAAGCTTCTTTGCTATATTCTTCAAGTTTTTTAAGTTTGTGGACTAAAACTTCTTTGTTTTCCTCCTCAATTAAGTTGAGCATTAATTGTTTAGCCTCTTTTCGGTCAAGTTTAGCGACATTTTCCAATTTCTCAATTTCTTGTTTTCTTAAAGAGGACAATTCATTTTTAATATCTTTTACCTGATTGATTTTATCCTGGACATTCTTTCTTTGAGAGCCTATATCTCTTTCCTTTCTTTCAATCTGACTTTCCATACGACCAAGACGCTCCTCAGTTTTATCTAATTGGCTACGACGAGTTTCTTCTTCATTTTTAATAGCACTTAAAGCTTTTACGGCTTTTTCTTTGGCTGCTAAAATTACATCTTTGGCTTTAAGTTCAGCATTAGAAAGTATTTTTTCTGCCTTACTTTCAGATGCCTCATTTTTTTTACGAGAGACAGTTTTTCTTAAGACGTATCCTAAAGAGGTGCCTGCTAAGGCGGTAATAATTACCGTTAAAATTATAGACATTGTTGATGGGGTTATTTATTAACTGAGAGTTCATACCGTTGGAATAGTTTCTTAAAATTACCAAAATTATAAGATTTTTAGCAACAAATTGAGTTTAGATTGTTTAAAGGGGTTTGTCAAAATAAGATACTAAATATCTTTATTTTAGCTACTAATCAGCAATGTGTTTATTGGTAAGTTTCTCTGCTTCTCTTTCACTCTTAATCCATTTAATTCTAGAGTCTTTTTTAAACCAAGTCATTTGCTTTTTGGCTAGCTGACCATTAGCGATAAGTAATCGCTCAATCATTGTGTCATAAGAAATTTCTTTTTTCAAAAAATAGGAGATATAACGATATTCCAGTCCAAAATCAATCAGTTGTTTCCAGCTTAAACCATTCTTATGCAATTCTTGCACTTCTGCTACCAATCCTTGCTTTAACCTTTTCTGCAATCTTTTTTTAATACGTTCTCGAATTTTTTCAATCGGATGAGTGATGCCAAGAATTAATGTGGCGTAATGAGGTTGAGCAATTTTTTGAGATTGAGTTTGCAATTTAGTTAATGTTTGGTTTGTTTGTTTACAAATTTCAATAGCCCGAATTACTCGACGAGAGTTGGCAGTGTCTATTTGTTTAAGAGCTTCAGGGTTAAGCTCTTTTAAGATTTGCAATCGGTCTTTGTCGCTCATTAATTCTAATTTTTTACGGAGTCTGTAATCTGGCTTAGCTGAAGAGAGGATAAGTCCGTCCGTGATTGCTTTTATATAAAGACCAGTCCCACCAACTAGAAAAGGAAGCTTTTTTCTTTTCAAAATTTGATCAATAGCCCGATAAGCTTTTTTCTGGTATTCAGCTAAAGAAAAGTTTTCTTGAGGATTAGCTACATCAATTAAGTGATACGGAATTTTTCCCCATGGTAAGTTATATTCATTCAAATCTTTACCGGTTCCTATATCTAACCCACGGTAAACCTGTCTGGAATCAGCAGAAACAATTTCTCCATTAAATTTTTTAGCTAATTTTACTGCCAACTTGGTTTTTCCGCAGGAGGTAGGACCAAGAATGACGATTAGAGGTGGGGGCATAGAGTTCGTAAAGTTTATAAAGTTCATAAGGTTCATAAAGTTCCTTCTAGTCCAAAAATACCAGCTTCGGTTACTTTTACCTTACAAAAACTTCCTATTTTGACGGACTGGTTGGCATTCAAGTTAATTCGAATATTTTTGTAAGTTTCCGTTTTGCCTAAATAGGTATGTTTCTTAGCTAAAGATGGCTTTTGTCTTTCTATCAAAACTTCAACTTCTTTTCCAAGGTAACTTTGATTATTTTTAAGAGCCGTTTTCTCAAGAATCTCAGTAAGAATTAATTTGCGTTCCTTTTTCTCTGCTTCGGAGACATCATCTACCAAATTATCAGCCACGGTTTCTGGACGGGAAGAAAAAGCAGAAATATAGGCCATATCAAATCCTACCGTTTTCATAATTTGAGCTGTTTTTCCAAAATCTTCTTTAGTTTCTCCGGGGAAACCTACAATAATATCTGTTGAAAGAGCCGCTTGAGGAATTTTAGTTCTGATTTTAGTTATTAACTGTAAATAATGTTCAATAGTATATTTTCTTTTCATAAGTTTAAGGATTCTATTGCTTCCAGACTGAAAAGGCAAATGGATGTAATTGGTTATTTTATTGGAACGAGCGATTAACTCTATTAAATCATCCGACATATCTTTAGGATGGGAAGTGAGAAATCTAATCCAAAAATCTCCAGAGATATTACTGATTTTTTCCAACAAAGCTGGAAAGCTAACTATTTTCTCATTCTTTGATGGTTCTGGCTGATAACTGTTAACATTCTGACCAAGTAAAATTATTTCTTTATAGCCATTAGTGACTAATTGCTTAACCTCTTGCATAATATCTTTGGATGGTCGAGAAAATTCTCTCCCTCGGGCATAAGGGACTACGCAATAAGAGCAAAAATTATTGCAACCAGTCATTATGGGGACATAAGCAGAAAGGGGAGAGGAGTACAGAGGAGAAATTTTAAAAAAATCTGCAGGGTTGGCCGGAGATGAAGCTTTTTCTTGTTCTTGTTTTACAATTTTAATTTTAGACTCAGCCAGTTCTTTCAAAAATTGAGGTAATTTTAATATCTCAATAAAATAACTGGTAGCAGAAACTAATTTTTTTTGAAAATCTTTTCGGTGAGCGCTACATCCAGTGATAATAATTATACAATTGGGTCTTTTCTTTCTTAACTTAGGGACAATACCAATAACTCTATCTTCGGCTGATTGTCTTATCCCACAGGTGTTCACAATAACTAAATCGGCCTTAAATCTATCGGTAACTTTTTTAAATTTTAAATTTTCAGCAATTCTAGTGATTCTTTCAGAATCGTTAAAATTCATTTGGCAACCAAAGGTGAGAATATGATACGTAAGCACTGGAGTTAAAAGTTTAGGTAATTGATAATTGACAATGCCAGCCAGAGGCCCGCCTAGACTCGGCGAGGCTGGCTGGCTTGTCTCGCCGAAGGGCGGATTACCCTTTGGGTGAGATAATTGATAATGGACAATGGATGATGGACAATTGACAATGGATGATTGAGAATTGAGAATGGACGATTGACAATTGATAATTAAGGAATATCTTTTTCTAATTCACAATTTTATTTGTCATTTTCGTGCAAATTTAGATTGTGGTTCAAATTTATTGCAATTGTGATTATTTTCCGTAGAGACGCAAGATTTTGCGTCTCTACAAAACCTAATCCCGTCTCTACGGTTAAGATGAACAGGTCTATTGTCTCTCTTTTATTTCCCGCCTTATCCTTTTAATAAAATCTTCTAATTTCACCGCTCCTTCATCTCCTTTAGCCCTACTTCTTACAGCGACTTCTTTAGTGTTAGCTTCTTTTTCTCCAACAATCAACAAGTAAGGTATTTTTTGTTGACGAGCCTGGCTAATTTTTTTACCCAGTGATTCATCGGAATTATCTATTTCAACGCGAAGCCTGTCTTTTTGTAGAGTTTCCATTACAGATTTTCCGTAATTATTGAATTTTTCTGAGATTGGGATTACCACTGCTTGAACAGGGGACAACCAAACAGGGAAAGAACCAGCGGTTTGTTCTATTAAAAAGGCCAGAGTTCTTTCAATACAACCGATAGAAGATCGGTGGATTACAATAGGTCTCTGCTTTTCCCCTTGCTCATCTACAAAAGTTAAATCAAATTTTTCCGGAAGATCGAAATCAATTTGAATAGTAAAAGCGGTTTCTTCTTTTCCATAAACATTTTTTGTTTGGACATCTAATTTCGGTCCGTAGAAAGCAGCTTCTCCATCTGCTTGAACATAATCTAGCTTAAGTTTTTTTAAAATCACTTCCATCAATTTTTGAGTTTTCTCCCATTCCTTAGGTTTATCAACATATTTCTTTTTATCTTTAGGGTCCCATTTAGAAAAACGATACCAGTAATCGGTAATTTTTAATGTCCGCATAACATGTTGCACCAACTCAAGCACTTTCTTGAACTCTTCCTCTACTTGGTCTGGTCGGCAAATTAAATGAGCATCGGCCAAAGTAAAACTCATCATTCTAATAAGTCCGCTTAATTCTCCGGACTGCTCTTTCCGATAAAGTTTAGCTAGCTCGGCATATCTAATGGGTAAATCTCGATAACTTCTTGGTTTTGATTTATAGAGAATAAAATGATGAGGGCAAGCCATTGGGCGCAAGACATAATCTTGCCCATCAATATTAATGGGAGGATACATATCTTCTTGATAATGGTCCCAATGCCCGGATTTTTTATAGAGGTCTACTTTGGCTAGATCTGGCGTAGAAACTCTTTGATAACCTCTTTTTTCTTCCTCCTCAATAATAAATTTTTCTAATTCCTGTCGAATGGCAGTCCCTTTTGGGGTTAATAGAGGTAATCCTTTACCAACTAAAGGGGAGGATACAAATAAATCTAGTTCTTTCCCCAGCTTTCGGTGGTCTCTTTCCTTAGCCAGCCTAGTCATTGCTAAATATTTTTTTAGTTCAAGTTTGGATTTAAAAGCTACTCCATAAATTCGCTGAAGCATCTTCTTTTTCTTGTCTCCTTTCCAGTAAGCGCCAGATATTTCAACAAGTTTTATTCCATCAGGAGCAATTTCTCGAGCTGACGATAAACAATCACCTATGGAAATACTGGTAAGATTTTCTGATTGACAAAGCTTGATTTTTTCTTGCCCTTCCTGCTTCATTTCTTCTAAAAGTTCCAGTTGATAGGGTTGCTTATTCTTCGCAAAAATTTCTTTAGCTTCGGATAGTGCTAGTTCCTGTTGCTCAAAGTGATAATCTTTATTGATGAGTTTTCGCATTTCTTTCTCAATAGCAGGCAAGTTCTCAGGAGTTAAACTTTCAGGTAATTCAAAATCGTAGAAAAACCCTACTGAGGATACTTGCCCCGTTGCTATTTTTGCTTGGGGGAATAATTTCAAAACAGCTACTGCCAATATTTGGGTAGCAGAGGCGTTAAGAACTTCTGGGTTGTTTGTTTTTTTAGTCATAGTGGTTAAATTAATGTTTAATAAAAAAGTCCAAGAAACATTGTTTTGTTGAGACCTAAATTAAAGGCGGTTCCACTCAACTTCCCAATATTTATTGGACTCTTTTGTGAAGATTTTGCGCATCTTCTAGCGCAAGCTCCGTGGCTGGTGAGACCACATCGTTGCTTCTGTTTACTTATAACTTTATAATAGCTAAAATTAAAAAAAGTGCAAATGGGGTTTTTAATTTTAGTAAGTCTGAGTTTAAATTATGATTCTCGTTTTACAAATTGATAAAACAGCTAAAGCCAGCATAAGTCTAGAGGAAAGAGGCAAGCTTATTGATCAACTTCGTTGGCAGGATAAACAAAATCTTTCTGAGAAGCTTTTACCAAAAATCAATATTTTGCTTAAAAGAAATAACATAACCGTTCAAGAGCTAGAAGATGTTAATTTAGCGGTTGATATGGAAGAAAGTTATTCGGCTTACAGAATCGCATCAGCTACTATGAAAACATTGCGGTATTGCATGGGCAAAGAGTTATAAAGTTTGTAAAGTTTGTAAAGTTGAAAGTTTGTAATGTTTCTGTCTTTGCGAGGAATGAAATGACGAAGCAATCCCCGTAAGACAAGTTCTGGGATTGTCACCCAGAGGGTGACAATCTTTTTCCCACTGTCATTCCCGTCCCGTCATCCGACGGGATAAACTCCAGCCAGCCTCGCCGAGTCTAGGCGGGCCTCTGGCTGGCGATTCCTTTTTTCCTTACCAAGTTAGCTTCTTCTAAATTTGCTCGGGATCTCCGCTTTCGCGGAGATGACATGCAGGGCGGGGGTGACATGTGTTACGAAGCTGACGAAACCTGTGTGGCAGGTGGTAAGTAATTAATTACGTAATAAATCTTTCCTAAATTTGCCTGGGAATAACCGTAAAAAAGA
>JAYEHH010000014.1:0-23885 GCA_034716235.1 Patescibacteria group bacterium
AAATTTAGAACCTCTTTGGGAGTCCTTGTTGGATCAATAATGCTCTACTTTCTAATTCACGGCTTAGTTGATACTCCTTTCTGGAAAAATGATTTAGCGGTAATTTTTTGGTTAATAATCATTTTAAATTTCACAATTTTTAATACTAAAAAACATTTTTAATTTTGCTTGTAGAGATGCAAAATTTTGTGCCTCTACAAGAATTCAATGGTGTGTTATTATTCAAATTAATAATAACAACAATAATAATATTATTTAATTTGCTAGATTTATTATCCCCATGAAACCAATTTTCAATAAAAAGGTTCATTTCCATTATAAAATACTTGAAGAAATTGAAGCTGGTATTGTATTAACAGGAAGAGAGACCAAATCAATAAAAACTGGTGAAGCAAACATATCATCAGCCTATGTTTCTATTAAAAATAATGAAGCCTATTTATTAAACGCCAGTGTCCCTTTGTATAAATACTCCGCCCCTGATGAAAATTATGATCCATTACGGTCCAGAAAATTACTTTTGAAAAAGAGAGAGATTTTTTATCTTAAGGGAAAATTGCAACAGAAAGGTTTGACTTTAGTCGTTACTAAAGTATATACTAAGCATAATAGGGTCAAAATAATGATTGCTCTAGCTAAGGGACAAAGTAAAATTGACAAAAGAGAGAAGATTATGAAAAGAGACTCTGACAGAAAAATCAAGCAGACCCTTAAACAAAGAATGCAAAACCGTTAAACATTCTAGCAATATTGGAATGTTTAAACGGGAGTGAAAGGCATCGATGGCAAATAACTTGCCTGTTTCAAACCAAGTTTTGAGGAAACTTGTAAAAAACCTTAAGAGATTAGTTGCAAATCTAATCAAAAAGGCTAAGAGAGCATTAGCTAACACTTTTGCTCCAATGAGCCTTCAAACTACTATTGCCTAATACGCAGTAGTCATCGGTTTAGCTGATACCCAATAAGCTTCATGCCGGTGCCAATCATTGGGTCGAACTTTAGAATGGCCTTTGTCTAAAGAGGTTTGCAGAAAGGCAACAGGAAAATGTTTTTTCGTCTAGTTTCAAGACATTTTTCTTAAAATTAGCTAGACTAAGTTTGTAGAAAACAAGTTGGTTTTTATTGTCAGACGCCGGCTCAATTCCGGCCACTTCCACTTTTAATAATTAAAGTATTATTTTGGGAAAACAATTTTCTCGCAATCAATCAAGAATTAATGAACAAATTCAAGCTGAGAAAGTGAGATTGATAAATAGCGAAAAACAACAAGTCGGGATAATAGATCGGCTTAAAGCTTTAAGCATGGCCAAAGCGGAAGGATTAGATTTGGTAGAAATCGCTCCCGATGCCAAACCACCGGTTGTCCAGATTATGAATTATGGAAAGCATCAGTATAATAAGAAGAAGCAGGAAAGAAAGGGTAGGGTGAAATCTAGAAAAAATGAAATTAAAGGAGTTAGGTTGAGAATAAAAACCGATTCTCATGATATGGAAGTTAAGCAAAAACGAGTTTTTAAATTTCTAAAAAAAGGCTACAAAGTTTCTGTTGAAATTGTTTTAAAGGGAAGAGAGAAAATATTTTTCGATAAAGCTAGAGAAGTTTTAGAAAATTTCATAAAGAGCTTAGAACCATCAGTTTCTATTGATCAGCCAATTAAAAAAAGCCCTAACGGATTTAATGCCATTATAAAAAATGCTGAATAATTTATTCCGAGAAATTTTAAAGAAAAAGATATGTTGAAAACTTGCAAAATTATAACTAAAAGAGTAAAAGTTAAACCACGAACAGGAAAAGTTCTTAGAAAAAAAAGTGGTCAAGGTCATTACAATTCCAAAGATTCGGGCGATGTAAGACGCAGCAAGAGACCAGCCAAGTTTTTTAATAAACAGGCTGCTAAAAAAATAATTTCTCTAACCCAATAACTTTTTTAGATGCGTATAAAAAGATCAGTAAGCGCCAAGAAGAAAAGAAGAAAAATCCTAAAATCCGCTAAGGGTTTTTTAGGTAGTCGCAAATCATGCTACCGAAAAGCGAAAGAAGCCACTACTCATGCTGGAAAATATGCTTATCGAGATAGAAAAGTTAAAAAAAGAACCCGTCGGGCCCTTTGGCAGATTAAAATTGGTAATGCTGTTCGTCCTGAAGGATTAAATTATTCAAAATTTATCTTTCTCCTCAAAAAAAATAAATTTGGTTTAGACAGAAAAATTTTAGCTGACCTTGCGGAAAATTATCCTTCAATTTTTAAGAAGATTGTAGCCAAGATAAAACAAAAAGCCTAATTTCGCCAATCATTCCTATTATATAAAAAGCTATAATAATATAATTTACCCAAAGAGGAATCCTTAATTTAAACTCGGGATTCCTTTTTCCTTTTTTCCTAGATTCTTTGAGCATTAAAGTAATCATAATCATACTCATTGCACCAAATACCACCCCTACTAAAGAAATTATGGCAATAAAATCGCTAAAACCAGCTAAGTAAAACAGTAACGGGATAGACCAGACTAAAATCCAAGAAATAAAATGGGGCAATTTAAAATCAACATGAAAAGTATTTTTGAGATTAGACCCAACCACCAAAAAAGAAGAGAACACAGCCAAAAAGCCAAAAATGACAGCCACTTTTTCAACCAGATTGCCTAACGACCCACTAATACCAGTTACTGCTTCTGGATTTATTTTTTCTCCAAACACTCCAATCATAGCCACTGAAAAAATCAAAGAGACAGTAAATATCACCACATAAGCTACCACCACGGAATTTTTAAAAAGTTTTTCTTTACCAGCAAGAATTTGTCTAACTACAAAAACTCCTCCCACTCCACTTAAAGCAAAGATGATGACTCCAAAAACTGACAGAGCTTCCTTGTAATGAAAACCCAAATAATTAGAGAGTTCAATCTTATCTACACTGGCTAGGCTTATTAATACCACAATTCCAAAAAGAAAAGCTGACATAATAATTTCTGATTTCCCTAAATTTTCATAGCCTTTCCAAATAAAAACAGCTCCCACAATTAAAAACATTAAGAGGAAAACAATACCATCCATTTTTAACCAAGTCCCCAATAAACTTTCCAGAAACACTTTCCCTAAAATTAAATAAGCTATAATACCTCCATAGTTACCAATCAAAGTAGAAATTGACTGAACACCTTTACCTATCTTGCCTAAATAAATACCAGCCAACCCTGGAAAATAATGGACTCCCCTCGTCCTAAGGACAACCTCTACTAAAGAAAGACAGCCAATCAAAGCGGTCACCGTTAACAATACTAATAAAAACACCGCCGGTAAAAAACCGATTTTCTGCATAGCAAATGGAAGACCAAAAATTCCTGCTCCTACTACATAACCAATCAGAATGGCCACTGCGTAGAAAAAATATTTAATGTTTTTCATTTTTCTTTATCGTTTTTCTTGAAGAGCTGATAGAAAATTACTAATGGAAGCCAGATTGCCATAGTCCATTTCCAAAATTTTTCGGAATAATCCTGAATGCTAATTTTTTCAATACGGTCACTCATTATTTTAAATTAACTATTTCAAATATTTTGTTTGTAGTTAGCATATAAAAGGGCCGGTTCTGAAAAGAATCAAACCCTTTCTGTTATCTAAACCGGATTCAGGCTCACTATTTTTTTCTATTAGCCCTAGCCACAGTTTTAGATAAAATTTCTTGGTGTTTGGTGTTTGTAAAGATTTCCCCCATAAATGTTTGCGTTGCCTTTCTTCCTAACATCTTAGTAAATTTGCTACAAGGAACCATTCCATCAGAATCTGCTTCTTGTTCAGCTTTCGCCAAAATATCTGATGAATGATCAACAATGCCAGCAATGTCCCCATGGCTTAACAGAAATATTTGAATACTTTCTATCGGAACCGGCATACTACACCTCCTTTTTTGTTTGATTGTTAAAAAATACTTGCTAACTTTACTTCACCAAAAATGAAAGAACTGTTAAATAATCTATCAGTTTATGATAAACCGAATGATATTTTTCTGTCCTTAGATCCTTTGGATTTTCTAAATCTATACGACTTTCATAATCTGTTGTCTGGCTGGTATCACCTTCAGTATTAGTAACATGGACAGTCAGTTTTCGATGGCCCAGATTTCTTAAATCATCCAGATCAAAGAAAGCCTCTATTTTATCCTTACCATCTTTTATGTTTCTTCGTATTTTATAAGGTTTCTTGCTACCCAACTTCACAGCTACATCTTTTTTAAAAGCATGACCATAAACCACTAATCGTAAACGATTTTTATTGTGCTTGCTAGTAAACTGACGAGCATGAGCTTCATCAATCTCTGGTGCGCTAACAACCGAAGAACTTTCTACGGCAGTAAAGGTGGTGAAGTGAGCAGCGTTGAAAGTAAGAGTGTCATTGGTTGCATCATAAACCATAGCGGAAACTACTCCGTCATTGTCAATTTCTCCATCTACCAGAATGGTTGGACTTACAAATTGAGAAACATTTTTCATGGTAACAATGGCTCCCATATCTCTTAAATCATCCACCAGCGAAGCGTCAAACTTAATAAAATTTTCACCCATTTGGATATGGTCGGGAAAAGTATCCATAAAAACCATAAAATCTCGGCTCATAAAATCTACCGGCTCACCAAAAACAATCTTGCCCATTACATTATCAAAAGTTAGGTTCTCAATACTGTGCCAATTTGCTTCGTTCAAAATATTAGTAGTTTCCATACCTTCATCAAACATTCCATCGTCGGCCATATAACCATAAGTTTCTTGAGGCATTCTAGCAAAATCCGCACAATGGTCAGAAGCACTTTGAGCATCAACCCCGTCAAGTGCAACAGCTAAACTTTCACAGTCTGAGTCATCCGGACGATCAAGGGCGCTAAAAATACTCCAGATTTGATCAGTGGCTGGAGGTAAGTTGCCTTCTTCTGATGAGACCAAGAAAGGTATTATTAGAAAAACCAAACTCATCAGTATCAATTTTTTCATTTTTGTTTTTTAAAAATTATAAAAATAAAATTTTGCTTTTCTAAAGTATGAGAAATAAACTATAAGTTGTCAAATGTTTTAAGTCAGAGGTTGTAAGGGGTTACTCGTTTTATTTATTAAAAAACTTTCACCCCCTTTTGTTAATAGCAAACCACACATACATTTCCTTCCCCAGGGACTAAATATCTCCCTTCAATAATACAGTCTCCATTCTCCTTTTTACGACACAATCTTCTACCGCACTTATCACAAAAGACACCCATTTCTCCTTTTTTAAAACATTGACAATCAACTTTATTCCTACACGTCTCACATGGCGGATATTTCTTTCTCATAGCTACCTCCTATTTAAGGTTCTACGCTAAAAACATTTTTGTTTACTGCGTCCCGAGCCCGCCTTTGCTAAAGCTGCCTGCCTCACGGCAGGCAAGCGGCGAGGCAGGTATAAACATTTATTATTTTATCTATTGCGTCCCGAGCAGGAATCGAACCTGCAACCTACAGCTTAGAAGGCTGTTGCTCTATCCAGTTGAGCTATCGGGACAAATATTATTTAATTATTAAAACTTAGAAGGCTCCTACCACTTTGGAGCTTTTTCGGTTTCAGTTTCAATAAGCACTTCTTTCAAATTATCTAAATCTTCTAAAACTATTCCCGTTCCTCTAACAACTGCCGTTAACGGATCTTCCATAACTTTTACAGGTGTTTCTGTCTGCTCTGAAATACTTTTATCTAGACCGCGCAAAAGCCCACCACCACCTGCCAAGATAATACCCCTTTGCATAATTTCAGCAACCAGTTCTGGTGGAGTGTCTTCAATCGCTCCTTTAATGTTAGAAATTAAATTTTTTACCGAGCGACTCATAGCTTCTCGAATGTGAGCGTCAGTAACATCAAGTTCTTTAGGCAGACCAGTCACTAGATCTCTTCCTCGGATGGTCATTTCCATTGCTTCTGGAATTTCACCGGCTGATCCAATAGCAATTTTCACATCTTCTGCCGTTTTTTCTCCTAATAATAAATTAAAATTTTCTCTTGCATAACGCACAATATCTTCGTTTAATTCATCTCCGGCAATTCTTAAACTACGCGAAATTACTACTCCTCCTAAAGAAATAACTGCTATTTCAGTGGTACCCCCACCAATATCTATAATCATATTACCGGCTGCTTCCTGTACCGGTAATCTAGCTCCAATAGCAGCTGCCATCGGCTCATCTATTAAAAATGCCTCTCGAGCTCCTGCATTTTTAGTAGCTTCCTGTACGGCTCTTTTTTCTACTTCAGTTACTCCGGAGGGAATACCAATAACTACTCGTGGTCGTGGCAATAAGGTAAATGTTTCTTTATGGACCTTGTTGATAAAATACTTCAACATTTGTTCCGTTACCTCAAAATCAGAAATCACTCCATCTACTAATGGACGGTTGGCTACAATATGCCCAGGAGTTTTGCCAACCATTTTTTTAGCTTCACTGCCGATAGCTAACACTTGACCGGTTTTAGTATTCAAAGCCACCACCGATGGCTCGTTGATAACAATCCCCTTGCCTTTAACGTACACTAAAGTATTGGCCGTTCCTAAATCAATTCCTACATCATGTGAGAAACGACCAAGCAATTTATCTAACATAATAAAAAGTTAATTCCCAATTATCTTTTGCTATTTTCCTATTACTATTTTCAATAATTCTTCCAAGCCAACCATTTGCCCATCTTTTTCTTCTCTCCCCTTAATCTCATACTTACCCTCTTTCAATGTCTTTTTACTTGCAACTACTCGATACGGGATACCTATTAAATCACAATCAGCAAACTTTGCTCCAGCTAATTTATCTGCTCTATCATCCCATAAAACTTCAATGCCTTTTTGCTGGAGAATTTGATAAAGTTTTTGAGCATTTTCTTTTACTTGAGCATCACGAGGATCAAGCTCTAATAGATGGACTTGGAAAGGAGCAACAGATATTGGCCAAATTATTCCCCGTTCATCATTTTTAATTTCCACAATGGATCCCATTAACCTCTGGAGACCAATGCCGTAGCACCCCATAACTGCTAGCTCTTTTTGACCGTCTTCTTTTGAATAAAATAAATCAAAAGGCTTGGAAAATTTTACACCTAATTTGAAAATATTACCTACTTCAACCGCTTTTTTCTTTTTTAGTTTAGTATTCCCACACACTGGACATTTATAATCTTGGTCAGCTATAATTTCTTTATTGATGGCCACTTTACACTTGTCACAAATGTAAATTAAATCTTCTCCAGCCAGAGTAAGTGTTTGAAATTCGTGGGAATATTTTGCAAAAGTACCTCCAGAAGCATAAGTCAAATATGTTTGGTCTTTAATCCCACACCGCTGAAAAATTTTTTGATACGTTTTTTTTACTTTCTCATAATAATTATCTAAATCTTCCTGATCAGCATGGAAAGAATAAAGATCCTTCATTAAAAATTCTCTGGTTCGTAAAATCCCTGATTTTACCCGCTTCTCTCGACGAAATTTATTCTGGAATTGATAGACATATTGAGGTAAGTCTTTGTAGGAACTGATGAACTTTTTTGCTAACGGGACTAGAACTTCCTCATGAGTAGGACCTAGTACTAATTTATCGACATTACCTATTTTTATTTTATAGAGATCTTCTTCCATTGATTGCCAGCGATCAGTTTTCTCCCAATTTTTCTTAGGATGAAGCGTAGGCAAAAAAAGTTCTTGACCACCAACAAGTTCCATTTCTTCTCGGATGATATTTTCTATCTTCTTCATCACTCTCCAGCCTAAAGGCAATAAATTATAGACTCCCGCCGCTGATTTATCCACCAAACCCGCTTTAGTTAAAAGCTGAGCATTTAAACTAACCTCATCTTTGGAGATATCTTTGCTTGTTTTAGAAAAAAGTTTAGATTGAAGCATAAATTTAAAATAAAAATTGCTCTTTTAAGGTATCATACTAGGCAATGAACAAATGTCAAAATTAAAGACCAATACAAACTATCTCTTGCTGCAGAGAAATCCCCCATTTATTGCTTACTTCAGTTTCCGCTAAATTAATTAAGGCTAAAATATCTTGGGCAGTTGCTCCCCCTAGATTAATAATAATATTTCCATGTTCTGGTGAAATTTTAGCTTGACCAGCCTGCTTTCCCTCCAACCCAATTTTCTCTAACAAATAACCAGCTGGAATAAAATTAACATTTTTAAGTCCAGTTTTTTTCTGATAATTTTGGACCAAACCACTCCTTTGTTTTTCATCTTTTATTTCTTCAAGACCGATATGTTTAAAAATGCTACCAGCAGAAGGGTATTGACCGTAGGATTTATTCTTTCTTTTCTCTAAGATCCTATTCATTTCTTTTTCTAGTTCTTGGTAATCCCATGGCTCTGAAGAAAATTTAGCAGCTATAATAACCAGATTTTTGCGATCAACAAAAATACTTCTCCTATATTTAAATTGACACTCAGATTTTTTTAAAACACCAAAAACCATTTTGTCAGTATCAAAAAAATTTACCTCCAATAATGCATCCGATATCTCAGTCCCATAAGATCCAGCATTTCCTCTAATCGCTCCTCCAATTGTTCCGGGGATTCCTACCAATTTATGTAGCCCGCCATAACCTGCCCGAGTCATTTCTTGAATTAGTTTTAATAATAAATCGCCAGCTCCGACCTGAAAAATACCCTCTGCGTAATTAATGCCCATGGGCGCAAGCTTAACCGCCCATCCATTATATTCTTCAGTACAAAAAAGCAAGTTACTGGCTCTTCCCATAATGAAGTAGGGGAGTCGGCTTTTTTTAATTTCTTTAAATAATTTAGGCAAATCTTTCTCATCTTTTAATTCCACAAAATAACGAACCTTGCTTTTAATTTTAAAGCTGGATAGGGGAGTGACATTGAAATTTTCTTGGACAGAGAACATAGCAATTATAATTAGCTACTTTTTGTTTACTTAATTAAGGCATGTATTTTCCAAACATCTCCTGCTCCCATAGAAATAAAAACCGAGTTTTCATTCATCTCTTTAACAATAACGGGAGCTAATTTTTCAATGGTTGGTATGTGCTCCGCTTTTCCTCCTAACTGATTAACCAATCCCGCTAAATGTTCAGAATTAAATTCTGCTTCGCTTTTCATTTCTCTGGCAGAGCTATAAATATCCAAAATATAAACCTGGTCGGCCAATGTTAGAGCTTGACCAAAAGCTTTAAAAAACTTTTTAGTACGTGAAAAAGTGTGCGGATGGAAAGCAACTATAATTTTCTTAGAAGGATATCTTTCTCTAATAGCTTTAAGGGTCATTTTTATTTCCCGAGGATGATGAGCATAATCATCATACAAGACTCCCCTGCTGAAATTTTTTATTTTTTGAAGACGTCGTTCGCTTGATTTAAAATTTTCTAAAATTTTAGTGGCCTTTTTAGCTGTTACTCCAAGCTGGTAAGCTGCAGTAATAGCAGTCAAAGCATTCAAGGCATTATGCTCCCCTAATAATTTTAAATTAAAAACAACCTCCTCTCCTTTTGGGATACTAAAAGTTATTTTCTGCCCACCAGTGGCCACAACTTCTCTGCTTATTAATTTAAATCCAGCTTTTTGATTATTGCCAAAATTTACACACTGGCAAGTTAAATTATTAGCAATCTCTTGAGATTTTTTATCTTCTGAGTTCGCAATTAAAAATCCTTTGGCTGGAATCTTCCGAAAAAAATCTTTAAAAACCTTTACATAGCTAGCCCGACTTTTAAAAAAATCAGGATGATCGTAGTCTATATTGGTAACTACCACCATTTTAGGATTATAATATTGAAGTTTATTTTGATACTCGTCAGCTTCAATTATAAAATGCTGACCGTCTCCCGAAAGAGAAGCAGACCCCCAATTAATCACTTTGCTTCCTATTAAGGCCGTCGGATTCATTCCTGCCCCTCTTAAAATTTCAGCTAACATGGCCGAAGTTGTAGTCTTTCCATGAGTTCCACAAACCGCGATACCAAAAAGTTGGTTAAAAATTAATCCTATTGCTTCGGGACAATTTATTAAAATCCTTTTTGCTTTAAGCGCGGTAGCTATCTCTATATTATTATTTTTATTGTAAGCTGTGGAATGAATAATTAAATCGACTTGCTGGGGAATGTTTTTTTTACTAAAACCTTTGTAAATTTTAACACCCACCTTTTTTAAAAGAGCATCGGTGTAAAATACATCGGTCACATCTGAACCGCTCACTTTTATTCCTCTGGCAACTAAAATTTCTGCCAAGGCTGTCATTGCCGAGCCCTTCACTCCAATTAAATAAACAGAGTGAATAGTATCTATATTTAGATTAGTAACCAATTGCATAAATAAAAGAATAATTAATTATCACTGAAAGCTTACTCTTTTTCAAAAAAACCTTTGCCCTTTATAGCTCCTATCTTAGCAAGATAAACCAGACTCTCTGTAATTTTTTCCGCAGCATCTGGATGATAAAATTGAGCTATCGCTTGACTCATTTTTTCTCTAAGCCCTACATCTTCCATAATCCTATCAATCTTAGTTAGTAAAAGTCTGTCTCGTAAATTAGCCTCTTCTACAATAACCGTCCCTCCTTTTTTAGCGATTGCATAGGCATTATACAGCTGGTGACCGTTGGCACTTTTTCTAAGAGGAATAAGAATAGACGGTTTTCTTACAGCTGCAATTTCCACAATAGAACCAGCTCCTGCTCTAGAAATCACTAAATCACAAATCTTATAAGCATGGATGATTTCATTCCCTAAAAATTCATATGGATGATAATCTGACCTCCCTATTTTAATCCCTCTCCGACCAGCAATTTCTTTTACTTTGGATAAATTACCCTTCCCTACCTGATGGATGATCTGATAAGACTCTAGCAAGGATGGTAATATTCCTAAAATTCTTTCATTAATAATTTCAGACCCCTGGCTCCCTCCTATAATTAAGAGCACCGGTTTTTGAGGGCGAAGATTAAAAAATTCTCTAGCTTTTTCTATATTCCCTTCTCTGATGTTAGCTCTGATAGGATTACCGGTAACTAGAACCTTACGGGCATTAAAGTATTTTTTAGAAGACGTGAATGAAATGGCTATTCTGTCAGCCAATTTACCCATCAAAATATTAGCTCGTCCTGGAAACACATCTGATTCATGAATTAAAACAGGAATCCAATAAACTCTAGCGGCTAAGGTTGGAGCAACGCTCCCATATCCTCCTTTAGAAAAAACCACATCTGGCATAAAAAATAGCACATAAACCAAACTTTGAATTAAACCGATAGGAAATTTGAAAATATCTAATATATTTTCAAAAGACCAGTATCGTCTCCACTTGGCAGTTAAAATTCCTTGAGTCTTAATCCCGTTATCTTTTAATATTTTTCTAGAAAAATCATTAACTGGACC
The DNA here is from genome assembly GCA_034716235.1 of Patescibacteria group bacterium. Lineage (GTDB taxonomy): Bacteria > Patescibacteriota > Minisyncoccia > CAIUEV01 > JAHKAQ01 > M55B174. Next base: position 11,402 of record JAYEHH010000014.1, read on the forward strand.
AATAAATAAAATTTCTGTTTCTACTCCTTTTAATTGTTTAATTTTTTCTGCTATGGCTAATAGAGGATACAGATGCCCTCCTGTGCCACCCCCAGTTAAAAGTATTTTCATGGTGTTATTTTTTTAGAAATATTTAAAAGAATCCCTGAAGCTATTAAAACTATGATTAAAGCTGAGCCCCCATAGGACACAAAAGGAAGCGGAATTCCAGTCAGGGGCATCAAGGATGTAATAGCGGCAATATTAATGAAGGCCTGAAAAGTTATCCATGCAGTAATTCCACCTGCTACCAATTTCCCAAAAAAATCTGGAGCTTTTTTAGTAATCATAAAACCTCGCCAACCTATAACAATAAATAGAAGAACCAAAACTACTCCCCCTATCAATCCTAGCTCTTCACATAGTATAGCATAAATAGAATCTCCTACAGGTTCTGGGAGGTAAAGGAACTTTTGGCGTCCATGTCCCAATCCTATCCCCCAAAGTCCTCCACTGCCAATAGCAATTAAAGCCTGATTAATTTGATACCCAATCCCCTGCGGATCTGTCCCTGGATTAAGAAAAACAGTCAGTCGAGCCATTCTATAAGGAGCAAGTTTCACCATAAAAAATAGTGCTACTATGCCTACCATTAAAAGAGAAGCCAAATGAGATAGCTTACCAGAAGCTAAGAAAAAAATCACCATAGAAATAATGACTATCATCCCCAGTGTCCCCACATCGGGTTGCATAAAAACAAGAAGAGACATAACAGCCAATATTCCCAGAAACGGGAAAAAACCCTCCATAAAACTACGTATTTTGTCTCTCTTACTGGCAAACCAAGCAGCTAAATATAGAATCATTGCCAGCTTAGCTACTTCCGTCGGCTGAAAACTGATAGGACCTAAGACTAGCCAACGGGCAGCTCCTTTATGTACCTGACCAATTCCAGGTATCAATACTAGAATTAAAGTAACCAACGCAAAAATAAAAAACGGAAAAGCAAACTTTTCCAGTCGGTGGTAATCAATGTTTTGGAAAATCATCCAAAAAACAAGCCCTGGAATTATTCCATAGAATAATTGATGATAAAAATAATGGTAAGGTTCTCCAAAATTATTTAAAGAAAGCGCTATTCCTGCCGAAAAAATCATTACCAGTCCAAAAATTACCAAGGCAAAAATAGTAATCATCAATGGTTTGTCTGCGTGATTATTTTTCATAACATCTTTTTATTTTTTTCTTTCCATTGTTTTATTTTCTGATGATTCCCAGAAAGAAGCACTGAGGGGACTTTCCAATCTTTAAACAGCTTGGGCTTAGTATACTGTGGATATTCAACAATCTTTTCTTCCGTAAAAGATTCCTCGATTAATGAATCCTGGTTGCCCAAAATACCAGGGATTAATCTCATGACACTGTCCATTATTACGGCAGCTCCTAACTCACCGCCAGTCAGAACATATTGCCCAATAGAAACTTCTTCATCACATATATAATCTGCTACTCGTTGATCGACTCCTTCGTATCTGCCACAAATCAGAATTAACTGATCATATTTAAGATATGTTTGAGCTTTTTTTTGATTAAAGGGTTTCCCCTTGGCCGAAAGAAGCACTACTCGTGTTTTCCCATTTTTCTTTTTTATAGCTTTCACTGCCCGACAGATTGGTTTTATTTTCATAATCATCCCCGCTCCACCTCCATAAGGAGTGTCATCTACCGTTCTGTGTTTATCCTTAGTCCACTTTCTTAAATCATGAAATTTAATGCGGACCTTTTTAGTTTTAACGGCCATACCTAAAATACTTTCTTTAAAGTAAGAATCTAGAATGTTTGGAAAAATGGTAATAATGTCAAAGTTCATAGATAAAGTATAAAGTTTGTAGAAACGGGTTTCAAACCCGTCTCTACGGTTAAAATTAGCTTCTTCTAAATTTGCTTTGGATTGCTTCGTCATTTCATTCCTCGCAAAGACAAGTCCATTGTTAGTCGTTAGTCGTTAGTCGCGAAGCGTTGCGAAGCAAAATGTCACTTTATTGACTATAAACATTATTTTTGTTACAATCAAGTTAAATTAAAAGGCAAGGTTGTTGTCGAACAATTTAAAGCCTTTTCTATTTAAAACTTGCTGATTTAAGAAAGGCAAGATTATAAGATAACCAGTAATGATTAACAAATGGCAGAACAAGAACAAGACCAAGGCTTTGTAGAATACATAGTCAAGGCAATCGTGGACAACCCAAATGATGTAAAAACAACCAGAACGGTTGACGAAATGGGAGTACTTATTACTCTCGATGTCAATCAAGAAGACATGGGAATGGTTATCGGCAGAGAGGGAGCAACAGCAAAATCTCTCCGAACACTCTTAAGAGTGGTAGGTGCTAGAAATAACGCCAGAGTAAACCTAAAGATTAATGAGCCAGAAGGTTCTACTAGGACTCCTTACACTCCAAGAGAAAATAAAAAACCGGTAGAAAAACCGGAGAAGAAAGATATTGAAGATGTAGTAGAAGATTTAAAAATCTAACCTACTCTCAATTCAATAAACTACCACAAAAAGCCACCTCAAGGTGGCTTTTTGTAACTTTAGTAGAAATTTTTTTTATTTCTTGTTGTATAAAATTTTAAAAACTACTCTTGTTTTAATCTCGCGGCAAAATTAAAATAAAAAAAGTATTTCTGCCATTCAGAGCTATTGGCATTATATATATTATCACCGATAAAAAAATCTGAAAACATTTCGCGAACACGCAAAATTTCTTTTAATCTTTTTTTATTTTTTCTATCTGCCACAGTCAAGTCAATAAGTTCTAAAAAACGCTCAAAAGCATTTTCAGCATATTTTTTACGTTTATTCTTCCATTTAATCGATCTCTCCACCTCACTGCCAATATTAGCCATTTGTTCCATAAATGATAAATTGTTCCATCGTCCCTTAGCCATTTCTTGATGTATCGTATTCATTTTATTACTAAATTTGAAATTATTTCAACAACTTTTTTCCTGATAGTCTCATCCTCTACCCCACGGCTTCGGTTGCCTTGTGACGGACGCAAATTTATCATGGAATCAAATTCAATAAAATCCTCTTCCCCATAGAATTCAGGATAAAGATTCACACCCCAAAGATCTTTTTGTTGAGATCCTTTTTCTATAAGCAAACTCTCTTCATCGGCGTGCAATTCAGCATCAACAACCATAATGCAATTTTCAACATCAACTACAGCTTTAACTAAATCCCCGAACATCTTTGAAGCCATTTCCGAGAGTTCCTTTGTGCTAATTTTTTCATCAATTATTTTCATTCTATTTTTAAAATTGGCTATTTCTAAATCTTTAAAATTTCTGCTTTGAGCAACTCCATCAATTCTTTCCTTATTTTAATACTTTTTCCATATCTAAAACATATCAAAAATTCTGATAATTTACAATCGGTAGCATTCGTCATAGTACTCACCCTTTTATCCCGGCAATTTTATAACCACCGCAGTTCCCTTCCCTTTCTCGCTTTTAATTTCTATTTCTCCAGCATGTTTTTTAATAATCTGTTGAGCGATGGAAAGACCTAGCCCATTTCCTTGACATCTAGTATTTTTGGGATTGTTAGAGTGATAAAAACGATCAAACGCTTGTTTACTATCTTTCGGACTCATGCCAGCACCCGTATCAAGAATCACTATCTTCACTCCTGATTCATTTTGATGGGTATAGACTTCCACCATCCCTTTTTTATGATTATATAAAACAGCATTTAAAATAATATGAAATAATGCTTTTTTCAAATTAGCTTGGTCGGCAGAAAGGACAATGCCTTTCTGACAAAAATTCTTAAAAGTTATTCCCCTGCTAGCAGTTATCACTTCCAATTCTTGACGAATATTATCTACTAACGCAGTCACATTAACAAAACCTCTTTCTAGTTTTAAATAGCCACTATCCAGCTTAGCTAAGAAAACAATATCCTCAACTAACTGTGACAGTGTTTGCACCTGGCTTACAACTGCTTCAAGATTCAATTTCTCTCCTTCAGCAGCCACCAACAAATAATTTTTCATTATGGCTAACGGAGTTTTCATCTCATGGGAAAGTTCAGAAAAATATTCACCTTGAGCTTGAACCACCTTCTTTAATTTAAGATCCTTCGTTGCCACTACATTCTTTAACCTCAAATCAGACTTTCGCAATTTATATCTCAACCAAGAATTCTCTAAACTCGCTGAAGAAAATTCAACGGCATTGTTTATCCACTGCACCTCTCTAGAAAATATTCTCTTATTAGTAATCTTTCGAGAAAATAGAATAAAGCCATTATTCCCCTGGCTAAATTGTAGAGGCATTACTAAATCGGACCCTGTTTTTCTTCCTAAGGAATTAAGGAATGAGACAGGCAGAACATTAAAGAAGTCTAAAATCTCTTGTTCTGCCAAAAAATTATCACTACCCGCTAAATATTTTTCTGCTTTTTCATTAAAAACAACTTTTTTTAGTGTAGCTGGAATACCTTTTTGCTGACTAATCATTAAATACTGTCTGCCAGCTATCTTCAATACAAAGACTATTCGCTCTAGGTCCAAGTATTCTAAAAAAATGTTACTCAAAGCAACGGTCAACTGTTTCAATTTTAATCCACTCTGGCAAACTTTTTCTATTTCATAAAGAGCTTGTTTTTCTTTTCTATCTCCGAGGATTAAAGAGACCGAGAACTGACTTAACCATTCTACAAATTTAAACAATCTAGTCTTTTGAGCAATGATTTCTCCAATAGCCATGTTTTTTTACTTAATGGTAAATTCGTAACCCCGGCCATAAACTGTTCTTATGATTTTACCCTTCAAATCGCCAATCTGTTTTCTTAAACTACGAATATGAACATCCACAGTGTTGGTAAATGGATCAGCGTTCATATCCCAAACTTTTTCCAACAGCAACATTCTAGGGATAACTCTCCCCGGATTTTTCATAAGATAATATAATAAATCGTATTCTTTACGTCTTAATTTTATTTCTTTTTCCCCCTTAAAAACTCTAAAGTTAGCACTGTTTAAGGAAAGTCCTCCCAGAACTATTGTCTCCCATTCATTTTGCCCACCTCTTTTTAGAATGGTTTTAATGCGAGCTAGAATTTCGTTAACAGAAAAAGGTTTCACGATGTAGTCATCAGCGCCCAGCTGGAAAGATTTAAGCTTATCTTGAATATTTTTTTCTACCGTAACCATAATAAACGGAACATCATTCTCGTTTTCTCTAACTTCCTTAAGGATTTCAACTCCACTCTTTTCAGGTAGATTAATATCGGATAATATAATGTCATAATTAGTAAATCGGGCTTTCCACAAAGCTTTTTCTCCATTTTCTTCCCAATCTACAGCATATCCACCATCGGTCAGCCCTTTAATCAGATAGGAAGCGCATTCTTCTTGATCTTCGATAACTAGAGCTCTCATAAAAAATTACTTAACAGGTTAACTTGCCACTTTGAGTCACATTAGTCAAGGATGTTAGTGTTGATAAAGAATCTTTTACAGAGTATGCTAATATTTGTAAGTATCGATATTATAATAAAAAGCTTGTTAAAAGAATCAGAAAAAGAAATTAAAAGAAATTAAAAAATGCAATTAAAGAAAATTGAACTAAAAGGATTTAAATCTTTCTACGAAAAAACCTCCTTAATTTTTCCTAAGCCTAAAAATGATAAATGTGGAATAACCGCTGTAGTAGGTCCTAACGGTTCAGGGAAGAGCAACATTTGCGATGCCTTAAAATGGGGACTGGGAGTTCAAAGCAAAAAAGGATTTCGCAGTAAAAAAAACCGAGATGTAATTTTTGCTGGAAGTTCTTCTAAAAAACCGCTTGCTTCGGCTTATGTTTCACTTTACTTTGATAATCGCCAAAAAAAAATTCCTTTAGATTATAAAGATGTAATAATCACTAGAAAAATTTATGCCACTGGCGAGAATGAGTATTTTATAAATAATGGCCGAGCGAAATTAAAAGAGATTTTTCAGGTTTTAGGACAAGCAGGAATTGGACAACAAAGTTACTCCATCGTTGATCAAGGAATGGCCGATCGTCTTCTCTTAATCAATCCGCTAGAGAGAAGAAAGGTGATTGAAGAAGCTGCTAAAGTCAAACATTTTCAAATTAAAAAAGAAGATTCTATCAAAAGATTAGAGCATTCTAAAATTAATATAGATAAGGCTCAATCTCTTATGAAAGAAATTGAACCACGCTTAAAATATCTTAAGATCCAAGCCACTAAAAAAACTCAACAAGAAAAATTAGAAAAAGAATTTAAAAAAAAGGGTAAGCAATATTTTGGGATTTTATGGAATGAGCTACTTGAGAAAAAAGAACCTCACTATGCTAATAGAACAATTCTAGAAAAAGAATTGAACATTATCACTGGTAAGCTAGAAAAAATTCGGCAATCTATAAAAAAATCTCCAGAAAAAATCTCTTCCGAAGATACCAAAAAGAATAGCTATCAAAAAGAATTAGCCAGTGTCCAACAAAAAGAGAATGATATTTCTAAACAAATATCCATTCTGGAAGGAAAAATTGAAATTCTAAATGCTAAAATTGATTTCCAAAAATCAATCAGCCGACAAAAAGTTGATTTGCCATATATAGAAAATCAGCTTGAAAAATTCATTCAAGAGATTGACAAACTAGCTTCTCAAAAAAAGTTAGCTCCTGAAAATTTAAGTCTAATAAAAAAAGCAATTGCCCGGTTAAAAAATGAATTAACCGAAGGAGTAGTTAAAAAAGATAACTTACTTTTGATAAAAAATTTAGTCAAACAAGTTAAAACCAGCGAGAAAAGAAATGAGGTGCTCCAAAAAGAATTAGCTCATATCTTTCAAGAGAAAAATACCTTCCTCCAACAAATAACTAATGAAGAAAAAGAAGCTAAGAAGCAACAACTAGTCTCACACAAGCTAGAGGAGGAATTTGATACTAAAATGCAACAGAAAGATTCTATTCAGAATAGAATAAAAACTTCAGAAATAGAATTAGCCAAAATAGAGGTGGAAGAAAATAATCTAAGAAAAAAAATCTTAAACACTTTAGATTTAGCACCGGAAAAAATCCATTACCAAAAATCAGGGGACAAAGATATAAAAAAATTAGAGCAGGAAGTTGAGCAACTAGAACAACGCCTAAATATTTGCGAGTCAATTGGGTGGGAAATTGTTTCAGAGCACAAGAAAACATCTTCTCGCTACCAGTTTTTAAAAAAAGAAACTCTGGATCTTTCTCAAACCGTTCATTCTTTAAAAAAAATAATTAAAGGTCTGGATATAAAAATTGAGAAAAGGTTTTCGATGGCTTTTGCTAAAATAAATAAAAATTTTAATAGCTATTTCAAGATTATTTTCAAAGGAGGATCCGCCAAACTGATAAAAACAGAAATTCCTGGTTCTGTTAATACTTATGGAGAACAGGGTCCTTCTCAAATTGGAATTGATATTAAAGCCGTTCCACCAACCAAAAAAATTAAGAATGTTGGTATGCTTTCCGGAGGAGAAAAAGCTCTCACCTCTTTAGCTTTTTTATTTGCCATTATTAGTAACACTACTCCGCCTTTTGTAGTATTAGATGAAGTAGATGTTGCCTTGGATGAAACCAACTCTGTCCGTTTTGCTAGAATAATAAGGGAAATAGCTAAAAAAACTCAAGTTATAACCATTACTCATAACCGCGGGATTATGAATGAGGCCCAAATTCTCTATGGGGTTACTATGCAAAAAGATGGAATTTCCAATTTGTTAAGCGTGAATTTACAGCATGGTAAAAACACATAATTTTTGCAAATTCTTGACCTCCTAGTATTAATAGGCTAACTTAAGAACACAAAGCGGGGTGGAGCAATTGGCAGCTCGGGAGGCCCATAACCTCCAGGTTGGTGGTTCGAGTCCACCCCCCGCAACAAGATTGCAAGAATATTTTAATCTCCATTGACGACAACCTTAATTTAGTCTATCCTTTAAATATTCAGAAAGCATGATAAATCCGGTCTGTCCGGATTTTTTTACAAATAAAATCAGACTAATACCTTACTAAAAAATAACTAAACTAAAATGACTGACCAAATTCAATCCATAGACATTAAAGCCCTCTCTGTAGCTATGTCTCAAATTTGTGATGAAAAAGGATTGGGCAATAAAAAAATCTTAGAAATAGTAGAGCATGCTTTAGCGGCAGCCTATAAAAAGGATTACGGAGTCAAAGGACAATTTATAGTAGCTAAATTCAACCCCAAAGATCAAACTGTTGTCTTCTCAAAAATTAAAGAAGTGGTAGATAAAACAACGCGCAAACCAGAAAAAAAAGAAGATTCCTCAACCGAAATTGAAGTTTTCCAGCCAGCTCAATTAAGCGCTGAAGATAAAATTATCCCTTATTTTAACAAAGAAAGAGATATTTATCTTAAAGATGCTAAAAAAATCAAGAAAAATATTAAGATTGGTGATGAAATTGTTACCAAACTTAAACCAGAAACTAAATTTGGTAGAGTAGCTGCTCAAAATGCTAAACAGGTAATTATCCAAAAATTAAGAGAGGCAGAAAAAGAAATTCTTTACGATGAATTTAAGAATAAAGAGGGCAAGGTAATCACAGCCACCGTTCAACAGGTGGAAGGTTCCAACGTTAACCTTGATATTGGTAAGATGGTAGGAGTTCTCACCACTGCTGAGCAAGTTCCCACTGAACAGTATCGAGTAGGACAAAAAATAAAAGTGTATGTAAAAAAAGTAGATAAGAATAGGAGAGATACAGCCATTATTCTTTCTCGTTCTAACCCTGAATTAGTAACTCAACTTTTTGCCCTAGAAGTTCCTGAAATTTTTACTGGATCAGTTGTGATTGAATCTATCGCTAGAGACGCTGGATTTCGTTCTAAAATAGCTATTCAATCCAAGGAAGAGGGAATTGATCCCATTGGCTCTTGTGTGGGACAAAAAGGAATTAGAGTTCAAGCTATCATAGATGAATTAGGAGGAGAAAAAATTGACATTGTTAAATATAGCTTGGACCCAAAGATCTTTATTGCTAATGCCTTGGCTCCAGCCACAATCAAGCTTGTCAGGATTCCATATAAGGCAAAGAAAAGAGCCATTGCTTATGTAGACCCTGATCAATTTAGTTTAGCTATTGGTAGAAATGGACAAAATGTTAGGTTAGCCACAAATTTAACTGGCTGGGCTATTGACATCACCGATAAAGAACCCCTAGATATCAAAAAAGGCACCAAGGAAGAGAAGGAAGATGCCAAGAAGAACGCAGAAGATGCCATCAAAAAAGAAAGCAAGAAAAAAGCTACCAAGGGTAAATCAAAAAAGAAAGCTAAGGCTGAGAAAAAATCAGTTAAGAAGTTAGTCAAACCGAAAAAGAAGGTCAAGAAATTAAAAGCTGTTAAGAAAGTTAAGAAGTCAAAAAAGTCTAAGACTCAATAAGGCTCAAGTTGATATAGTATAAACCAACTCTAGAAAATATTTTATTAATTTAATTTATAAAATGAAACGAATAACTATTTTAGGGCATAAAAACCCAGACACCGATGCTGTTTTTTCTGCCATAGCTCTGGCAGAGCTTTTTAATAAAACTGAGCAGTACAAGGCTACTGCTAAAATAGCAAACACGCCTAACAAGGAAACTGCCTACGCTTTGAAACGCTTTAAAATTAAAACCCCCACTAAACTTAAACCCAGAAAAGGTGAGACTCTTTTCTTGGTAGATTTTAATGAGGAAGAGCAATCTCCTGTTCCTTTCAAGAATATAGAAATTGAAGGAATAGTTGACCATCACAAGCTAAATATCAAAATTGAGAAGGACTCCCCTGCTATTTTTAGAATTGAACCGTTGGGTAGTTCCTGTAGCATTGTTGCAAAAATGTATCGAGACTACAGAATAAAAATCAATAAGAAAATTGCTTCTATTTTATTAAGTGGAATTATTTCAGATACTCTAAAACTTTCCTCTCCTACCACTACCAAGGAGGATAAACAAATTGCTAATGAATTAGCCAAAATTGCTGGAATTGAGACGGATGAATTAGCCACTAAAATGTTTGAAGCTAAATCTAGCTTAGATAAACTTAGTCCCAAAAAAATTATTACTACCGACTATAAAGAATATCAATTTAAACAACAAAAAACTGGTATTGGTGTCTTAGAGACCATTGACCCCTCCTCAGCCTTTAAAAAAGAGCGGGAGATTCGCAGAACTTTGAGTGAGTATAAGAAAAAACATCATCTAGATTTTATATTTTTTGGAATAGTAAATATTCTTGAACATAGTACCAGTTTTCTTTTAATAGGAAAGGAGGAGGAGGAGCTAGTTGCTAAAGCTTTTGGGAGAAGAAAAATTAAAGATGGCATTGCTACTCTTCCTGGAGTAACTTCTCGGAAAAAACAAATAGTGCCTGCCTTAATGCAAATTTTAAAATAATTAGCTAAAAAAAATAAATGGAAACAGTAGAAAAAACCATCATCAAAAAATTACCTCAATCAAAGATTAAATTTGAGATTGTCGTTTCTCCTCAAAACTTAAAACCCTTTATTAAAAAGGCAGCTGAGGATTATTCTCGTAACAATCCTCTGGCTGGATTCAGACCAGGTAAGGCTTCCGTGGAAGCAGTAGAAAAAAGCATTGGCAAAGAAGACTTAAGCCAAAAAGCCCAAGAACTGGCTGTAGAAAAATATTATTTAGAAATTCTAACTAAAAATAAAATTCAGGCTTTAGAAGCTCCTCAAATTACCCCCAAAGCCAATAAGAAGGATAAGAACTTTAGATTTGAAGCTATAGTTTCTGTTTTCCCTAAAATAAAACTTGGTAATTTTAAAGATCTAAAATTTAAAAAACCCGATTTAAGCAAAATCAAAGTAAATTCCATAGAGGTTGATTCTGCCATAGATCGACTAAGACAGATGAAAGCTAAACTTATAACAGTAAATCGAGTTGCTAAAAAGAAAGATCGAGTAGAAGTAAATTTTAAACTTTCAATGAATGGCGTTCCTATGGAGGGAGGATCCAGTCTTAATCATCCAATAATTATTGGAGAAAATAAATTTATTCCCGGCTTTGAAGATAAATTAATAGGAATGAAGCGAGACGAAAAAAAGAATTTCAAACTTACCTTCCCTAAAGATTATTATGAAAAAAAACTTCAAGGGAAGGAAGGAGAATTTGAAGTGGTGATGAAATTGGTTCAGAAGCAAGAGCTACCCAAGGTGGATGATGAATTTGCTAAAAATAGTGGAAAATTTTCTAGTGTTGCTGATTTCAAAAAAAGTATCCAAGAAAATATTAAGCTTGAAAAAAATATTCAGCTAATTGACAATTCTTTGAATGGTTTGTTTGAAGAAATTGTAAACAAATCTGAAGCGGCTATTCCCACAGTGCTTATTACTGGAGAAAAAGACAAAATGTTTGCCGAATTAGAAGAAAATGTTAAAAAGATGGGTCTAGAAATAGACACTTATCTGCAACAACTTAAAAAAACTAAACGGGAAATTATGGATGGATGGGATAAAGATGCTGAAAAAAGAATAAAGATTGGTTTAGCTTTAAGACAAATCGCAACTGATGAAAAAATTAAAGCTAGTGCTGATGAAATCAATAAGAAAATGATAACGATCACCAATGAACTAGCAGGAGATCCAGAAAAAGCTAAAGAAATTAACTCCCAAGCTATGGAAGCCTATGCTAAAAATTTAGTTATTAATGAAAAAGTAATTAGTTGGCTTAAGGAGAATGTTTTAAAAGTAAAATAGTAAAACTATGTTGATCCCTACCGTTATTGAAAAAACACCCCTAGGAGAACGAGCTTACGATATTTACTCTAGACTTTTAAAGGAGCGAATTATTTTTATTGGAGGAGTCATAGACGACACAGTTGCCAATACCGTAATCGCCCAGTTTTTATTTCTAGAAAGTCAGAATAAGAATGAAGATATTAAGCTCTACATTAATTCTCCAGGGGGTAACGTCACTTCCGGGCTAGCTATTTACGATACCTTGCGTTATGTAAAATGTGATGTTTCAACAATCTGTGTCGGTATGGCCGCTAGTATGGGAGCAGTTCTTCTTTCTTCGGGAGCTAAAGAAAAACGCTTTGCTCTTCCTAACGCTGAAATTATGCTTCACCAAGTTGCTGGTGGTACCGAAGGACGAGCATCCGATATTGAAATCTCAGCTAAACATATTTTAAAAACCAAAGAGAAGGTTAACAAAATTCTTGCTCGGAATACTCATCAAAAATTATCTCGGATAGAAAAAGACACCGATAGAGATTTTTATATGAGCGCTCAAGAAGCCAAAAAATACGGTTTGATTGATAAAATTATTAGCTAGAAAGAAAGCTAGTTTGTACAGTTTGTAAAGTGAATTGTCATTCCCGTCCCGTCATTCGACAGGATAAACTCCAGCCCGCCTAAGCTCGCTGACTAATGTACCCATTACAATTTCGTGACACGGCGAGGCTAGCGGGAAT
>JAYEHH010000014.1:23985-43761 GCA_034716235.1 Patescibacteria group bacterium
TTTGTACAGTTTGTAAAGTGAATTGTCATTCCCGTCCCGTCATTCGACAGGATAAACTCCAGCCCGCCTAAGCTCGCTGACTAATGTACCCATTACAATTTCGTGACACGGCGAGGCTAGCGGGAATGAAATGACGAACCTCTTTAATTTATAATTATGAGTTATGGGTTATAAGTTAGAAGTTAATAGTTAGTTGTTGCGTAAGCAGGAGAGGTGCCTGAGTGGTTTAAAGGGTCGCTCCCGAAAAGCGATGTGCCGGAAACGGCACCGGGAGTTCAAATCTCCCCCTCTCCGCAGAAAATTAAACAACCCAATCTCCCATGAAGAAAAAACTAAATGTCGGAATTTTATTTGGTGGAAAATCAGCTGAGCATGAAGTTTCTTTGCAATCCGCCAAAAATGTTCTTGATGCTATTGATAAGAAAAAATATAATCCAATCTTAATTGGAATTGATAAGAATGGAAAATGGTTCTTGCATAAAAAGGCCAATTTTTTACTAAATTCAGAAAATCCAAAATTAATAAAATTAAATAAGTCCCACAATCCTGTAAGCTTAACTCCACAAAGTAATGGAAGAATCAACAATCTTTCTCATCCAAAGAAAAGATTATTACTGGATGTAATTTTTCCAGTTTTGCATGGACCATTTGGGGAAGATGGCACCATACAGGGATTATTGAAATTAGCCAATGTTCCCTTTGTCGGTTCCGGCGTTCTTGGTTCTGCCGTAGGAATGGATAAAGACATAATGAGAAGATTACTTAGAGACGCTGATTTGCCAATCGCCAAATTTCTTGTTTTTGAAAACAAGTCAGATTGTAATTTTAATAGAATAACGAAAAAATTTAATCTGCCTTTTTTTGTTAAGCCAGCAAATCTCGGCTCGTCAGTAGGAGTTAATAAAGTAAATGATAAAAAAGATTTTTCTAGAGCAATTAATAATGCTTTTCGCTATGATAAAAAGATACTGGTAGAAGAATATATAGACGGCAGAGAAATTGAATGCTCTGTTTTGGGAAATGAAAATCCAATTGCTTCCGTCCCTGGAGAGATTATTCTTAAAGATGATTTTTATTCATACAAAACAAAGTATATTAGTAAAACTGGGGCTAAACTCGAAATTCCAGCTAAAATTAATCAACAACTCACTAAAAAGGTGCAAACTTTAGCCATAAAAACTTTTAAGGTTTTAGCTTGTGAAGGGTTAAGTCGAGTTGATTTCTTTTTAAAAAAAGATGGAAAAGTAATAATTAACGAGATTAATACTATTCCGGGCTTTACTTCAATTAGTATGTATCCTCGTTTATGGAAAGCCAGTGGGGTAAGCTACTCTAAACTTATAGACCAATTAATTAAATTGGCCATTCAGAGATTTAAAAAAGAGCAAAAGTTAAAACACTCTTAAAGAGAAAAACTTAAACGCTGAAAAATTTCTATTGAAAAAACCATTGATTAGTGTTAGGCTTATTAAAGATATAAGCAATATGACAGGTTTTAATGGAAAACCATTTTTTTTATTTAGTTATTATTTTAACAATAGTTTCTGTTTTATCAACGGTTCTTGGTATTTTAGCCTTAATCAAGATAAGAAATCTTCAGCAATTACATAGAAAGTTATTTACTGGAAAGAAGGCAAAGAATTTAGAAGGATTAATGCTTGAACTAACAGAAAAAACGGATGGCTTAGATAAGGACATTGAAAGTCTTTTTGATGCCAGCAACCAAATCAACAAACTTTCTCTCAAGGGCTTAAATAAGGTAGGTTTAGTTAGGTTCAATCCCTTTGGAGAAAAAGGTCATAAGGGTTGTTTCTCTCTTGCATTATTCAATGAGAAGCAGAAGGGAATCATTCTTTCCACCTTAAGCACTGAGAGCGGAACTAAAATTTTTGTTAAAAAAGTAATCAATGGTAAATCCGATATTCAATTAACTAAAGAAGAAAGAAAGGCTGCTGAGTTAGCAGGGCAATCTCTTGCCAACAATTAAAATTTTTATAATCATCAACCGATGTCTGAAGAATCAACTTCCACAATCCCTACAATCAAAATCCCTTCCGTTGTAACGGTAAAAGATTTTGCTCAGAAAATTGATAAACCAGTTTCTGAGATAATTACAGTTCTTTTGCAGAATGGTTTTTTGGCAAGCATAAATGAAACTTTAGATTTTGAAACGGTAGCCTTAATTGCTGATGAACTTGAATTCAAAGCAGTAGAAGAAAAAATCAATGAGCAAAGAGTTGACGTTATAACCCCCGAACAGCTGGCAGAAATTCTAGAACAAGAAAAAGAGGCAAAGAATTTACAACTTCGGCCACCAATCGTAACAATTTTAGGGCATGTTGATCATGGTAAAACCACTTTGTTAGATGCCATTAGAAAAACTAAAGTGGTAGAAACTGAATCTGGAGGTATTACTCAAAATATAACTGCATACCAAGTTAAGGTAAAAAATCGTTTAATTACATTTGTAGATACACCCGGTCATCAAGCTTTTTCTAAAATGAGAGCCAGAGGAGGAGGATTGGCTGATATTTCTGTGCTTATTGTAGCTGCCGATGACGGAGTAAGGCCTCAAACTAAAGAAGTGATTAAAAATCTTCAAGCTAGCAAGTCGCCTATAATTGTTGCAATTAATAAAATTGATAAACCGGGAGCCAATGTTGAAAAAGTGAAGGGACAATTAACAGAGGCTGGGATTCTTTTAGAAAAAAGAGGAGGGAAAGTTCCAGTTGTCGAAATTTCTGCTAAAAATAAAATCAATATAGATGAACTATTAGAAACAATCTTACTCTCTGCTGATATCATCAAAATTACAGCTGATTGGGAAAGAACAGCTTTGGGAATTATTTTAGAATCTCATCTGGATCAAAGAAGAGGAGCTTTGGTAACTGCTATCATTAAAACTGGGACACTCAATGAAGGAGACTCTATCATTGCTGGAGATGCTATAGGAACAGCTCGTCAAATTTTAGATTTTAATAGAAAACGCATTCTTAAAGCCTCTCCTGGATCTCCGATAACCATTATAGGATTAGACAATATTTGTAAGGCTGGTTCAGTTTTACAAGTAGAGGAAAGCAGGACCGTGGCTAAGAAAAAAACAAAGCGATCTCAGCTAGAAGCAACCGGAAATTTACTTAATACCAAGGTGGATGTTAAGCGTATTAATGAATCTATGAAAACTGAGGATTTACCGAAATTAAATATTATTTTAAAAGCAGATGCTGGTGGGTCGCTAGAAGCAATTAAGCAAGTGCTTGAAACAATCCCCCAAGATGAAGTTTTGCTTAATATTTTATCTGAAAAAGTAGGTAATATAACCGAAACAGACATTCAGCTAGCTACCGCTTCCGAAGCTTCAATATATGGATTCAAAGTTGTAGCTCCCAGTTTTATTAAACAGGCTGCTAAGAAAAATGAAATTGAAATAAAGATTTTTGAGGTTATCTATAAAATGATAGATGAAATTAAGGAACAACTATCAGATTTATTAGAACCGGAAATTGTGCGTACCGATTTAGGGCAGATGAAAGTGCTAGCTGTTTTTAGAACAGAAAAAACTAAAATGATAGTGGGAGGAAAAATTATTCAAGGGAAGGTTACTAAAGATTCTCTTTTAGAAATAAAACGAGATGAGAAAATTATTGGCAAAGGAAAAATTACTCAACTAAGACATAACCAAGACAATGTTGAAGAAGGCAAAAAGGGAATGGAGTGCGGACTTACTTATTCACCAGAAGGAGAAATGACTAAAATAAAAGAAGGCGATCTTTTGAAATTTTATTTAAAAGAAGAAAAGAAAAGAAAAATAAAGTAAGTTATAAAGTTAAAAGGTTTATAAAGTTTATAAAGAATTTTTTTGTCGGAGTGAGGAGATTTGCCCCGCATACGCGGGGCACCCGGCCATGCATCCGCTTGGTAAACTCCTGCCGGGTGAACTCATCTCATAGTCGGAGTGGGGAGATTCGAACTCCCGATCTCCTGCTCCCAAAGCAGGCGCGTTAAACCGCTTCGCTACACTCCGTATTATTTCAAAAGATTTTGAAATGTTTTCTCGTTAATAATTTTAATCTTTAATTTCTTCGCTTTTTTGAACTTACTGCCTGGATTACGACCAGCTATCAAGAAATCAGTTTTGCTACTAATGGAACTACTTACCCTGCCTCCTCTTTCAAGAATCATTTGTTTAATGTCTTCTCTACTAAATTTATTTAAAACTCCTGTTACTACCACAGACTTACCTAAAAGCTGAGAATTTTTTTTCTTTTTAGTAGATGTTAATTCTACCCCAGCTTTATCCAGTTTGGCAAGAAGCTCTTTATTTTTTTCATCTTTCAAATAATCTGTCACACTGGCTGAAATTTTTTCTCCAGCCCCTTCAATTAATCTTAACTCTTTTTGAGACAATCGGCTAATACTTTTTTGAAAAGAAGCAACGGTTGCAATGTTTTTGGGAGTATTTTGAGCTAATAAATAATCTGCTAAGATTCGAGATGTTTCTTCCCCTAGATGTCTTATTCCTAACGCATAAATAAAACGAGCTAAATTAATTTGTTTACTTTTTTTAATCGCTTCAATAATATTCCCTGCCTTTTTCTCCTTAAATTTAGCTAGAGATTGTAAATCTTTAAATTTTAAGGAAAATATATCCGCTGGATTTTCTACTAATCCTTCATCCATCAAATGCCCTATTATCTTTTCTCCTAATCCATTAATATCAAATGCTTTTTTAGAAACAAAATGAATAATCTTTTCTCGTCTCACGGAGAAACAATTAGGGTTGAGACAACAATAAGCCACTTCCTTTTTTTGCGTATCTATTGCTCTGCGACCAACTCTACCTTGGCATTGCGGACAACGAGAAGGCATTTTGAATTTTTTCTCTTTACCAGTTCTTAAATTTTTAATAACTTCCACTACTTGAGGAATAATATCCCCCGCTTTTTGGATAACTACCGTATCTCCGATCCGTACATCTAGACTTTTAATTTCATCCATATTATGTAGAGTGGCTCGAGAAACCGTTGACCCGGCTACCTGAACCGATTTTAGATGAGCCACTGGAGTTAGCACCCCCGTTCTACCTACTTGCACTTGGATGTCTTCCACTACAGTGGTAACTTTTTCAGCTGGAAATTTATAAGCGATAGCAAACCGAGGAGCTTTGCCGGTATATCCCAAGGTTAACTGATACTTTTTTTGATTAACTTTTAAAACTACCCCGTCTATCCCATATTCTTTTTCATCTTTAATTTTAGCAATTTTCTGATAATATTTTTCTACCTCCTTAATATTATTACATGTCTTATGTTGTTCATTAATTTTAAATCCCAATTTTTTCAATAACTGCAATTCGGCTAGTTGAGTTTTGGGATTCACAGATTTTTCCGTTAAATGCAAGTCATAAATAAAGCTATCTAATTTACGAGAAGCAGCCACTTTGGGATCTAATTGTCTAATGCTGCCAGCGGCCGCATTTCTGGGGTTGGCAAAAGGGGTCTCTTCATTTTTATTTCTTTCTTTGTTGAGCCTTGCTAATTCTTTTTTAGCTAACCAACATTCTCCCTCAGCTACTATATTTATTGTTTTATTTAGCTTAAGCGGAACGCTTTCAATGGTCTTAATATTAGCAGTAGCATTTTCGCCAACTCTACCGTTACCTCTAGTAGCTCCAATTTCTAGAATCCCTTTTTTATAAGAAAGAACAATGTGCAAACCATCTATTTTTAATTCTACCGCGTATTTAAAGCCTTGACCGAGATTAACATTAGGTAATTTTTTCTTTAAAAAACGAAGATTTTTTTCTTCCCAAGCTTTTAATTCTTTTAAATTGAAAACATCATCTAGGCTCCATTGGCGAAATTGATGTTTAACTTTTTTAAATTTCTTTAAAGGCTTCCCGCCAATTCTTTCCGTTGGCGAATAAGAAGATTTATATTGAGGATATTTATCCTCAAGCTTTTTAAGCTCATGACGCAAGGAAGTATAAATTTCATCGGTTACTTCTGGTTTATCTAGAACATGATACAGGTACCGATAACGGTCTATTTCCTTACTGAGTTTCTTAATTCTATTTTTAGCTTCAAGTTTTGTCATTTGTTGTTAGTAGCTAAACAATTAACTCATAATCTTTAAATACCAAACAATTATCTGTCTGCCAAAAAGCAATGCAATGTAAGTTCCTAAACAAAGAAAGGGACCAAAAGGAATTTCAGATTTCATCTTCTTTTTCTTGAAAGCCAGCAAGCTTACTCCCACTACGGCTCCAGTAAGATACGCAATGAATAAACCTATTAAAATTGTTGGAAATCCTAAGACTAATCCCATAAATACAGCCAGCTTTACATCCCCCCACCCCATCCATTTTTCTTTAGAAAAATAAACCAAGCAGAAGAAAAAGCCACTGGCTATCAATGCTCCTAAAAAACCGCTGGATGTTGCAGAATTCAACAAAAAACCGGTAGAGACGGGTTTTAAACCCGTCTCTACCAAATTTAAATCCAACAACAGGTTGTAAATCAGAGTCGCAATTACACCTACCAACACAAACCGATCAGGGATTAAATAATGTTTGAGATCATAAGCAAAAATTGCCACTAAAGAACCAATCATTAAAAAAACGCAACTTAATTGAAAAATCCAAAAAGCAAAGCCTACTCCAGTCATT
Organism: Patescibacteria group bacterium; assembly: GCA_034716235.1. GTDB lineage: Bacteria > Patescibacteriota > Minisyncoccia > CAIUEV01 > JAHKAQ01 > M55B174. The sequence continues at coordinate 30,653 of JAYEHH010000014.1, forward strand.
GTTGTAATGTCAATTTCTTTAATGGATAATGCTGAAAAATCCAAAACCAAAACCCCAACAACCAATAAAGCCGTTACTAACTCCACTAAAGGATACTGCCAACTAATTTTTTTGCCACAATGCCGACAGCGCCCTTTTAATAAAATAAAACTCAACAAAGGAATGTTGTCATACCACGCAATTACTTCGCCACAGTGAGGGCATTTGGAGCGCTTCCCCGATAATTTAGGGTTTTGTTTCCCGGCTGTCTTGTTTCTAGCAATTACCACATTGACAGCTGAACCTAAAATAAGACCCAGCAAAAATAGAAAAGTCACTAATAACATAATTTTAGTTTCAAAATTCTAGTTTAATTCTAGTTTAGTTTTAGAGAAATAACAATATAGCAAATTGTTTATTGATTAAGGAAAAGTATTTATTCAATTAGTATTCGTAATAGGTGAATAAGAAACGGACGACAATAAATTATTACCAATCAAGAATAAAAACAGCCCTAGAAGATCAAAGGCTGTTTTTGGTAAGTGTGTTACTAGTAAAATTAAGGAGTGGTTAGGCACCCACCATCTACCGAGCACCAACAAGATCCACCCACACATTTAAAAAACCCATTTGCGAAACCACTTGAGCATACTTCATATTCCGCGGTGCTAATGCCAGATCCATTAAAATCAGTACCCGCTCCTGTTGCAGGATTACTAAGAGTATCACAAGCACCTGATCCTCCAATTACATAGCTAATGTCAGCATTTGGTTTACTTGGTACATGTTTAACATAGGTCACTGTAGGACTTATATTGGTATTACTACTACTGTCAATAGAGCCACCTGCTATAACATCCACAGTAATTACTCCATCGGTAGCTGACATTTCTATCCCTTTCATTATTTCTACCATATGAGCTCGCATCTGCGTTGCTACTGCTTTTTTTCTAGCTCTAGCAACTGCGAACAGTACCACCGTTGCCAAAAGACCAATGATGGCCACTACTATCAACATCTCAATCAAGGTGAAACCTTTCTTGCTTTTGTTTTTCATTTTAGTTATTTTATTTTCACTGATTAATATCTAAAAAATATAAATTTCAGAATCTTAACTTGTTTATATAATTATACCCTCTTTCTATCTGAACGGTCAAGGACCGTTCAGATAGTATTAGAGAATATTAATTTTATCTTACTCACAAACGGTAGTGTCTAATCCTTTTGTAACTGCAATAACTTTAGAAACTGAAGATGAATCTACACAGTAAATATCGCCTCCCGGCAAGGTGACTTCTGCCGCCCAACCATCATCAACATCGTCACAATTGAAAGTAGCTCCTCCGTGAGCTGATATACTCCCTGAAATCTTTGTAGTCCCGGCATCAGCACAAAAACCAGTATAACTATTGGTGTTATCATCATAAAAAACCTGTCCTTGAGTTCTCAATTGAGTCATTTCACTTATAATAGCTTTGTCCTTAGCTTTATTCTGCACGCTGTTATAAGAAATTAAAGCAATAGAAGCTAAAATTCCAATAATGGCAATCACCACTAAAAGCTCTACCATAGTGAATCCTCTTTCTTTAATTTTTAGTTTCATTTCATAATCACCTCCCCTCACTATTTATGAATAATATTCATAATCATTTTGATTACATAGAACCTGCCATATCATAAATTGGCATAATAATAGCAGCTACTAAAATACCAGTTCCTACTCCTAGCACAATAATTAATAATGGTTCTATAATGGCAGTTAAGTTTTCCGTCAGATTGTTAACCTCTTTCGTATAAAAATTTTCAATATTTTCTAAAATTTCACTGGTGCGTCCCGCCTCTTCACCAATTTTAATCATTTGAGGAACCATCTTGGGGAAAGCCTCTTCATTTTCAGTCATTCCTTCCGTCATACTTCTTCCTTTTTCAACCCCCTTCATAATCTTTACCATTAATCTTCTGTAAACCACATTACCCATAACTTCAGACATAATTCGTAATGATTTTACAATAGAAACTCCTTCTTTAAGCAAAACTCCTAAATTTTCTGCAAAGAGCGCAATGTAAGAATATTGGACCACAGTGCCAATAATAGGAATTTTAAGAACTATCATATCCATGTTTTCCTTTCCTGCTTCAGTTCTAAAATAATAAATCAAGCCTATCATTGATCCTATAAAGGCTATTAACATAGCCAGCCAATTAGCTGCCATAAAATCAGAAACAACAATTATGATTTGAGTTGTCCATGGTAAATCCACATTAGACTCTTTTAAAATAGTTGTAAGTTGAGGTAAAACTTTAACTGTCAAGAAAAAGAAAATGGCAACAAAGGCAGTTAGAATAACACCCGGATACATCATAGCCGATTTTATTTTTCTTTGTAGCTCATAAGCTTTCTCTACATGATCTGCTAAATAATTAAGAGAATGTTGTAGATTACCCGACGATTCTCCACTTCTAATCACACTAACAAAGAAACGGTCAAATTGTGCTGAATGTTCTTCTAGAGCTTCTGATAAAGAACTTCCTTCCTCTACTGTAGTCGCCATTTTTAGACAGATATTGCCCATAACTTTATTCCCAGCTTGATCCGCGATGGTCCGTAATGATCTAACAATAGGAACCTTAGAATCAATCAAAATTGCCAATTGTCGTGAAAAAACTACTAAATCTTTTTGGGATACTTTATTGATTTTTTCCATTAAACTATTCAGAGGCCCTTCATCAGCAGCCGGTTCTAAATGAAAAACATTCAAATCATTTTTTTTCAAAGTTTCCATAGCCACTGATTCATCAGAAGCCTTGACTATTCCCGTTTGGATATTACCCTGTAAATTTTTAGCCTTGTATTTAAAATCCATAAGCAATGTTAAGCACCAATATTATTCTTAATAAGACAAATCTGTTCATAATTATTAATTTGCCATCCAAGAAAATATCGGTTAACTTATAATTATTTTATTAATAAATGAAGCATTTCTTTGTCCACTGTATATTTTTCTGCATCTTCTAATGTTATCACCTCTTCTTTTATCAAATTAGCCAAAGAGCGGTTAATAGAATGCATCCCTTCTTTCAGGCTGGTTTCTAGAACATTGGGAATTTGGTGAATTTGATTTTCTCTAATTAAATTTTCTACCGCATCATTTTTAATCAGTACTTCTGTAGCCGGAACTCTTCCTCCACCTATTTTTGGTAAAAGCCTTAGAGAGCAAATTCCTTCCAAAACATTAGCTAGTTGCATTCTTATCTGATTTTGTTGAGCTCCAGAAAAACTACCTACAATTCTATCTACGGTTTGCCAAGAGTCATTAGTGTGAAGAGTGGAAAAAACAAGATGCCCTGTTTCGGCAGCCGTCAAAGCTGTTTCAATTGCTTCTAAATCGCGCATCTCTCCCAAAAGGATTACATTTATATCCTCTCTAAAACAAGATTTCAATCCATCATAAAAAGTTAATACATCTTGACCAATTTCTCTTTGATTGATCAGACAAAGATCCTCTTTATAAACATATTCAACAGGATCTTCTATGGTGAGAATATGTTCTGTCCGGTTATGATTTATTTCATCAATTATAGCTGCCATCGTGGTAGATTTTCCGTGACCAGTAGGTCCTACAAAAAGTACCAACCCTTGAGAAAGTTTACTAAATTCATGAAGAACGGGAGGTAAATTTAACTCCTCAATAGCTCTAATTTTAGAACTAACAAGTCGATAGGCTCCACTCAAAACTCCTAATTGATGGAAAGCGTTTGCTCGAAAACGAGCTTTGTCTTCCAAACTAAAGGAAAAATCTACATTCTTATTTTTGTTTAGTTTATTCTGTTGCTCTGGAGGCATTACCGCTAGAATCAAGTTGGCTGCCTCTTCTTTAGTAAGCGGTTTTTCATTAGGCATAGAAACTAATGCCCCATCAATTCTTAAAATCGGTGGCTTACCTACGGAAATATGAAGATCAGATGCCCCTTGTTGGACCACTGCTTCTAAAAGTTGACGCATTTTATGACGAGTTTGTACATTAGAATCCATTTTAATATAAATCAATTAATTAATTCTTTTTATTTTTCTTTAAAAAAATTTCTTCTATTTTACTAATAACTTCTTGAGGAGTAAATTGAGTTTTAATAATATAATCATTGGCCCCTAATTCTATAGCTTTTTCAATATGTTCCTTTTTACCTAAATTGCTAAGTACTATAACTGCCATTTTAAAATTGGGATTGTCCTTCAATTCTTTCAGAACAGCAAAACCATCTTTTTGAGGCATTAAAATGTCCAAAAGCATTAAATCAAAAGAATTTTGATTTAGTTTTTCCATTGCCTTGTCTCCATCAGGAGCTAAATCTACTTCATAGCCTTGATTTTCCAACTCAACCATATAAATATCCGAAATAAAAGGATCGTCTTCCACAATAAGTACTTTTTTTAATTTTTTGGAAATCATTTTTTATTATTTAGCCTTCTCTTTTTAATTATCCATTGTCTTGAAAATAAAACACCTGCTTACTTTTGGCCAATATCTTTCTGAATTGAAGGCTCTGAAACTGGAGAATCTTCAACTAAAATTTCTTGTTCCGCTTCTATGGTTTTATCACTTCCATCATCTACAACCATTTGTTTTTCCCCTTCATTCCCTTCACTGGTAGCCTCTTCTACAAATTCAATGCTGGTTTCTCCTTGCAATGCCTTGATTACACCGTCTTCTCTCATTAATGTAGCTCCTTGACGAATAAATTCCTTTTTTAAAGCTGCTGCTGTTAGATTATCATCAATTATTTTTCTCATTTCTGCTCCGCACTCTACTACTTCAATGATTGCGACTCTTCCTTTAGTCCCCGTATTATTACACTTGGAGCAACCTTTACCTTTCCAAACTTTAATATTATTCGGGTCAAAGTCGGGGATTCTTTCCTTTTTTTCCTTTTCAGAGACAAGCTTTAAACTATTCAGAATATACCTTTTCATCTTATCTGTCGGTTCAACCTGTTCTCGACAATGTTTACAAACTTTTCTAACCAATCTTTGGGCGACTACTGCTCGCAAACTAGAAGATACTAAAAATGATTCTACTCCCATATCTACTAAACGAGGAATAGCTCCTAAAGCATCGTTGGTATGTAGTGTAGAAAGAACTAAATGCCCAGTGAGAGCTGCATGAGTTACCAGTTCCGCCGTTTCACTATCTCTAATTTCTCCTACCATTATAATATCTGGATCTTGTCTTAAAATTGATCTTAAGCCTGAAGCAAAAGTAAAACCGATATCTGGACGAATCTGACTATGGCTAACACCTGGAATTTTATACTCTATTGGATCTTCTAAGGTAACAATATTTACACCAATCTTATTTAACTTTTTTAAAGCAGTAAAAATAGTAGTTGACTTTCCACTTCCTGTCGGTCCAGTAACCAGAATTGTACCGTACGGCTCCTTTATCCCTTGTTCTAAAACAGCTAGATTTCTCCCCGCCAACCCCAACCTTTCAAATTTATCCAACCCCGATTCTTTCTCTAGGATTCTCATCACCACTTTTTCTCCTTCTGCGGTAGGTAAAGTAGAAACACGCACATCTACTATTGTTTCCCCACCTTTTGCTTTTAAGCGACCATCTTGAGGTCTTCTTTTCTCATCAATTTTCAAATTTGACATAATCTTAATCCTAGACACTATGGCAGGAGCAATATCTCTTGACAGAGTAAATGTCTCATACAGATCGCCATCTAGTCTGTATCGAACTCTCAGGCTTTTTTCTTGAGGTTCAATATGAATATCACTGGCTCCACCAACAATAGCATGTGTTAAAATAACATCTACAATTTTAGTAACCGGAGCTGACCCTAAATTTTTTAGATCAAGCTTTTTCTCCTTAGAGTCTTTTTTCCTTTCTTTGGCAATTTTCTTTTCCTGTTTTTCATAATCCTTAACGGCCTTATCGATTACTACATCTGGTTTGTCGTACCCCTCAAAAGCTTCCTTAAACACAGCTTCGGAAATTTTAGAAATTTCTAACTTTAATCCAAACTTACTACCAATAAAATGCAAGGCATTAAGGGCATCAATACTATCAGGGCTAACCATGGCCACCTTTAATGTCTCCTTGGTCTTTTCAAAAACAATCATTTTATATTTGGCAGATGCTATCTTGGAAACAATTCTTAAGGTTTTATAAGGAATTTCTTTCTCAGCTAAGGATATCTCTTGAACAGTATTAATTTTATTGTCACTAGCCACCATTATTATTCATTTTGCTAATTAGCTTCAACCTAAAAAGGATTAACTCTTCCTAGCGTGCTTTCATCAACTACAACGGGAAATTGTCCTTGACTTTTCAATTGTTGTAAGAACTTAATTGCTTTTTCATCTAACCCATCAGGGATAAACAGACCACCTACAGTTATTCCACTAATCCTATCCTGATCTGAGCCTAAAGCAGAAACGGCCGTATTGGCAGGATTTCCTCCAGTAGAATTATTAGTTATTACCGATCCATTGGTCGCTATTTCAGAATTAGAGTTACTATTACCAGACGTAAGGAAAAAATAAACACCTACTCCAATTATTAAAGCCAAAACAGCAATCAAAATAATTATCTTTTTGCTTGAGTTTTGTTTAGATTCTTTTGGAGAAGCAGAATTATTGCCTCCTGGATTTTCAAAATTAAATTCCATTAAAAACTAATTACTGTTTAAATACTCTAAAAAACTAATTACATTTGTGGTGCTCTCTCCGTGGAATCTAAATCTGTACTTCCACGAGATGTATTCAAGGCTCTCTTTATATCTTCAGGCTTAATGGAGTCTTGTTTATAAACTTCTATAGTAATACTTGCCTTTAACGGAATAGCGGTTCCAGCTTCTCCTCCTTGTTGAGTACTCGCTGAAATATTTAAAGAAATTACATTAGCTAGACGATCAAGGATCTCCACTTGCTTAATAAATTTGTCAATATTCTCGTAGGATCCAGTCACTTCCAGTTCTATTTGCATCGGTTGTGGCTGAGGCACGGAAAAACTTTGTTGGGGCTTTACTCCATCAGCCGTAAATTGTTGCGCAGTGGTTCCCACTTGCGTAACCTTACTTTCTACTAAGTTTACACTTTTATATGCTAAGGAGCTTTCTAAAATCATTGTCTCTAATTGGACGAGCAATGACTTAATGTCATTATCTAATGGAAGTGCAGACTTTAGTATCCCCAAATCGTCCTTTTTCATTTCGTACTCTTGTCTTAGGTTGGTTATGTTTTTAGTAACTTCAAGCTCAATATCCAATTCTTTTTGAGCATTAGGCAGATCTACGGTTCCAATCTTTCTCGCTTCTTTGTAGGTAGGAACCACCATCCAAATAACAATCACTAAGGAGAAAATAAGAGCGATAGGAAAAAATAGAAGTTTAATCATTAATTAGAATTTAAATTATTTAACTCTTCACTGGGAATTAAATTACCCGGATTTTCATTCTCTACACTACTTGGTTCGCTAATATCGATTTCAACAGTATCTAACCCCTTTGGCTCATAAGCTAATCTTTCCATGGCTGTAGGTGCTAACACTAATGTCATTGTAAAAACCAATCCTCTGTCCTCTAGAGAGATATCTCCAATAGTTATTGTTTCTATTTTTTCTGATTTTTCAAAAGCAACAATTTGTTTAGAAATATCATTTAAGCTAGAAGCGACCATTTCAATAACAACATTACTTTCTTTATTTTTTGCTACCGTAGAACTAGCTACTGATGTGCTTGATGCACCACTACTTTTGTTAATATCATAATTAAAGGCACCCTCAATAGATGTGAAACGGATTGAAGGAAATGTTTTACCTGTGATTTCTCCAAGAAAGCCACTCCAGAATTTTTGTTTCTGAGAAAATTCTCTCACAAAATTTAATTTAGTTGAGACACTTAGAAGTTCTGCTAGTTCATTAAAATTCCTCTGGCTCCTTTCTTGCTCAATCTTCTTCTCAACACTAGCCACTCTTCTTTCTTGAACCACTTTGTAAAAATAAACTGCTCCTAACATTCCTAAGGCTATAATAGGAACCAGAAAAGAAAAAGCCATTCCTTTCATAAGAAGCTTCTTCTGTTTTTTCTCTTTATAAATATTAGTTTGTTGTGCGAAGTCTATACCTTTTTCAGCCACGTTGTTATTTTTTATTTTTATTTAAATTTCATAATAATTATAATCCTTTAATCTATTATAAAACTATTCTTTTTTTTGGCAAGGGTTTATCGTAAAATTCAAGATTTAATACTTGGTCATTCCCTTTCTAGCCCTTCATAGCTGTCCCGATGGCTACCGCTAACTCATTTTTAAAATTCTCTAAAATTGAACGGTCATCTTCTTTGAAATCTATTTGTGCCCAAGGATTTCCTTCTATAATTTCTAAATTTAATTTTTCTTGAAGATATGTTTCAAACCCCTTTAACTTAGAAGTGCCTCCAATAAGAATAACTTTTTTTACTTTTTTGTTAGAATTTTTTTGATTATAAATATCCAATGTTCTTTTTACTTCATGGATTATTCTATCTATCGTTGGCGTAATTAAATTTAATAATTGAGGATCTTCCATCCCCCGTTCTCTTTTAAGATTATCTGCCCTAATAAAATCTATATTCATACCCCGAGATATGGTCTCAGAGATACTTCCTCCACCAATATCAATATTACGGGCGCCTCTCAGAAAACCGTCCGCTACAATTAAAGTATTGCAGACCCTAGAACCTATATCTAAAATAATAGTCGCCTCCTTACTATCCCCCACCAAACAACGGATTAAAGCAAAACTTTCCACTTCTATTGAGCCTAAATTTAATTGAGAATTTCTAGCAATTGTTTCGTATTTTGCAATAGTATCTTTTGACACAGCCATCAATAAAATTTTCATTTCCCCCTTTTTGTCTTTAGCTCTCATCCCTACGGATTTGATTTTCTGATCTTCATCAATAATATTCCAACCCAAGGAAACCTCTGAGAGAGGCACAGGGATATATTTCTTGGCTTCCGTTTCTAACTTCTCGGCAATTTTATCTTCTGGAATTTGTGGGATAACTAGAAATGAAACTAAACTAGAAAAGGCAGGAATAGAAAAAGAAACATCTCTAGATTCTATTTCTCCTTTTTGCAGAGCCAGGGTTAATATTTTTGAAACTTGTTTCCCTGCAATAATTTGATTACTGGTTTGGATAGATCCTTCTTTTAATCTGGCAATCACAAAATTTTTGAGGACTGGTTTGCCACCGGTTAGTTTTAAATGTACTATCTTAATGGCCGATGTTCCAATATCTACTCCAATAGACTCTTTGGCCGATTTGGCAAGAGAACCTTTTAAAAAATTAAACATCTGATTCTAATTTATTTTTATTTCTAATTATTATTTTAAAAAATTGGACTTTTATAAACAAAGCATTATAATAATATCATACTTTAATTTTTATGCCAAATAGTTCGGTTTAAAAAACAAAATGGTTAACAAAAATACAAGTAAAAATTTAGCTAACAAGGGATTTACTATTATTGAAATACTGGTGGTGGTGACTATTATTGGTATCCTCGCTATAATGGGAACCATCAAAAGAAAAGAATCTTTACAAAGAAAACAAGCAGAAATAGAAGCTTTACAAATAAAACAGATGGTAGAATTGGCTCGAGACTATGCTTTGACGGGTGAAGTGATTACCGTAGGTAGTGAAGAATTTGTTCCAAATTATTTTCAATTTGAGATTGAGGACACAGGAGAATATAAAATTAACGCACTAGATGATTCTTCTCCAGCTATGGTTTATGATATTGATCATGGTAAAGAATTACCAACGGGTGAGATTAGTTCAGACAATGTACGGGTTAATAGTAATGCAACGGTAACCTATAAGGTTCCTTATGCTGATTGTGATTTTCCTCCTTCCTCAAGAATTACAGTTTGTGGTGGCGATGGGAATTGTACCCATGATCCATCTAATTCTTTAAACTATACCATAACAATAAATAATGCAGGATCTGTTAGTATAGAATAATACTTACAAGCAACTATTTAAAAAACGAATGCCAAATAAAAAACAAAAGCAATCTAAACAAAAAGGACTTACTTTAATAGGACTGTTGATAGGAGGAGCGATTATTGGAATAACTTTTACCAGTGGTCTTACCTTAATAAGTCGCAATATTCGTTTTTCATCGGTAACTGCCCATGAGATAGCTGCTTCCGCTCTGGCCGAGGAAGGGGTAGAGCTTATTCGAAACATTAGAGATACGGGAGATAATTATTACATCAAAGAAGATGGTAGTAGCATGACTGGCTTTGAGAAAATCAATAAAAACGGCAATTATGCATTAGATTACATACTCGATACCTACAATGAAGAAGATATTTTAGATGATAAGGCTTTCGGGAATGGCAATGCCGGTCTTTGTCTTGATGATAATCTTGATAATTTTTATCAATCCTGCCAATTATCGACAGGGCCACCTAATCTTAAATTCATTAGAAAAATTAATTTAAATAATACTGATTCTGAATGCGGAGGAGTTTTAGTTACAGTTACTGTATATTGGACAGAGTTTTGGGAAGGAACAAATTGGCCAAGTGAGATAGGCGACATCGGTGATGATCTCCATAAAGTTCAAGTTGAAAAATGTATGTATGATTGGAGACCCAGATAAAAATATCCATAAATGGTTAAATAAAAATGGTTAATAATAAATACACTAAAAACAAAAAAGAGAACGGATTTACTATTATTGAGATGTTGGTTGTAACTTTAATTTTAGTTTTAATTACAGTTGCTTTAGCTGCAATTATTAAGGGACTGATAAACTCATCTACTCGTATTAAACGGTTACAAACAGTACGCGCCCAAACCCAAGAAGCAATCCATTATCTTACTAAAGAGCTAAGAATGAGTGAATTCCAGGATGTTAACAATATTAATAACAGCAATGATGATGAAATAAAATTTAGTTGGCGTAAAGCAAACGAGAGTGGTAACTATTACGCTATCCTTCAAGTAACCTTGGATGAAACCTCTATAAATTCTTTTTTTCCTGAAGATTGGGCTTATATAGAAGACGAGAGTTTACAATTCCTAGCCAGTGGCAATAAAGATAATGAGGGAGGAAATGAATCCAATCCAAACAACCGAGTTATTATAAAATTCAACATTGAAGTATTGACTAATATCACTAATGATGAAGATGCAGAGATAATAACTATTCCAATCCAAGTTATGGTTTCTCTTAGAAGTTACAACTTAACAGAGCCAGAATAATAAACATCAAGTCAGCAGAACTTAATTTTAAAAACTATGTCTAGAAAAAGAAATGAATTAGAAAATCAATACTTAAATAAAACAAGCCAAAAAGGTGCTAGTATTATTATACTGGCTCTTATTATTATGGTTTTTATGTCTGTAACTATAATTGGAATTACTAAACTGACTATTGCTGAGAAAAAAAGAGCAAAGTCAACCAGTGTTTCCGCTGAAGCTTATCAAAAAGCTGACGAAGCGATGGAATGTGCTTTATGGGGAAGAAACAAAATTATTGAAACCTGTAGTAATAATGATGACAATGATGATGATGTTATAGATATGTTATTCTTCCCTCAAGATATTAGGAGCCATTACTGCTCTCAATATTCAGAGGAGATTAAGCCTTACCATTTAGGAACTGATAATTCTTTAGAAGTAATTAAAACATGTGCTAGCCCCTTATACATTTCGCTTTTTACCAGCACAGGACAAGCAAAAATAGAAGCATCTGAAAATGCTCTTACAGGGGAAATGACCAAACAAAGAGGGATTGGGGCTACCGTCCATACTTCCGATGGTCCATCTGACTCAATTCTTTTTAAACCTTATGTTTGTTGTAATAGGATTGCTAGCAAAGGAACCATAATACCAGTTTCTGGAACCAGATGTAATGGTGGAGTACTTGATGATGATGAAGGCCCCGATAACGAGCGTGGCTGGCTAGATTACTGGGAGCCATGTGCCAATATTTGCCTGCAAGATCCTTGTGCTTATTACAATACAGGATTAACTAACAGTTTAAATCCTAATGAATTACTCGATGAAGTAGCTAAAAGAAACGGCGCCCATTGGTGTTGGACCAATGGGGCTGGATCTGGATTCGGAGCTCCAGAAACACCAGGGACTTTATATAATTGTATGCTTAGCCATACCAATGATGATAATGGAGACGATGCTAAATACTGGAATCACCCAGATGTAGAAGGATTTTGCAGCGTCTGTAACCGATTAGATGTTACAGGAATAGATACTTATGCAAGAACAGGTAATATTTGTAGAGCAATGGCAGATAATGTAGATGGTGTTAATGATACAGTCTGGGGTAATTTGGGAAAACCAATTAATTCAGAGGATCAAGGAGCTCTAGGCTTGGATGATTGTTATTCTTGTAATTGTGCGGGTTTTGAAACTGCTTACCCAGATTTTTGTAATACTTGCCCTTAAGCCTGTGGAATTTATAAATGTAGTTCTTAAGTTTTTTTCTAATTTTAAAACCAATTCAAAAAACCATTTAAATTAACTCTAAATGGTTTTTTTATTAATTACGCCTTTATATTTATTGAGTTTTATTTATCCCTCAACTTCTCCCACTCTAAATCAATTCTTCTTTGAATCTCTTCAATCACTTTTTGACCGCTAGTAGATTTAAATAAATGAGCGAATCGTTTTTGAGTGCTTAAAAAGTCTTCAACAGGAAGAACCTCCTGAGGAGTATAGTTAATAGTATATTTTCCATTTTCAACTTCATAGATTGGCCAAAATTTTGTATTAACTGCCGTCTTAAGAACCTTCATTAAATCACCGGTAGGAAATTTCCAAACGGTTGGGCAAGGAGAAAGTACATTAATAAATTTAGGGCCCTTAATCTTTAAAGCTTTTTGAACCTTATTTTTTAAATCAACTAAATCAAACGGGCTGGCTTGAGCAACATAAGGAATATCATGAGCAACACAAATCTCGGTTAAATTTTTCTTAAATTGGATTTTACCGTCGGCTTTTTCGCCTGATGGCGTTGTAGAAGTCCTAGCACCTCTTGGGGTTGAACCAGATCTTTGACCTCCAGTATTCATGTAGCCTTCATTGTTGTAGCAAATATAAAGAAAATC
>JAYEHH010000015.1:0-3189 GCA_034716235.1 Patescibacteria group bacterium
TATAAAGATTTTAAATGTTTTTATGTTTTTTGAAATAAATAATAAATTTACATTAGCTTCATTTATGCAACTTTATTTATTTACAAGATTATTGTTATTATATAATGCAAATTAATTATATGCAAGAAAGTGCTAAAGTGTTTTATCAAAATTAGAATATTGCACTTTGAAATAAAATTTAGAAAAGAAAAGATACTTAAAAACAGTGCGGAGTTGACGGGACTTGAACCCGCAACCTTCTGCGTGACAGGCAGACGCTCTAACCAAATTGAGCTACAACTCCAATACTATTGCAATTTTTAACTTACAATAAAAAACAAAAAAATTCAAATAAACCCTTATGAAACCTTTTGCCGAAACAGTTTAACGCTTTTTAGATGTTAGTGGGTAAGATTTACTACACCATCCCAGCAGATGTTTGCCCAGCGAATACTAGAATACTGGGCGTGACAGACAGACACTCCCTGCCTGCCGGCAGGCAGGTAACCAAATTGAGCTACAACTCCAATGCTATTGCAATTTCTAATTTACAATAAAAAACAAAAGATTTCAATCCCCCCCCCTTGACTTTTGTGTATTTTTATGCTATGGTTGAAAGTCGTAAAAATTTAGTACATTAAAATTGAAATTGGAGGAAGAGATGAGAGAAGAGATAAAAGGAATTAAAATATGGCAGATAATTCTGATTGCTATCGCAGTTGCGATTGTGATCGGAATTATTGTAAGGGTGGCAGGGTATGACACGAAACCGTTCGTGTCACTATGCATGATGACCCTAGTCGCTTGGGGGTTAATCATGTTAATAGGCGATCCGGGGGACAACCCAGCCGCTGGAGCGACAACGATTTTAATTGCTATAGCCATTTTTATTAGCTGGGCAATGATGATCGTTAAAGCACTCCAGGAAATTGGCTGGGGTGTAATTTTGACAATAATTATTTTTGGGATACTAGGCTTTATAGTGTTCCAAAGATATAAAGACCCTTAATAAAAAAGGCGTATTCAATTGAATACGCCTTTAATTTATTCTCTAAAACTTATTTTCTAATTCTCTTCAAAAGACCTCGTGAATCTTTATCCCCTTTTTATTCATTGTGATATAAGAGGAAGGAATGTCTGTCCAACAGCCACTATTGAAATACTTCACTCCTCTCTTTTCTATTTGTGCTGACTGATGAGTATGCCCACAAAAAACATATTTAGCCCCTCTAAGTTTTCCATACAAAACTGCTGAGTTAGCTACCTTGCGTGACAGCCTTAGCCAACCCTTACTTTTTCTTTTAACAAACCGAGCCATCCGCTGATCATCTGTATCTATCTCTTGAATCAAGGCATAAAAAATAGTAGCCAAATAACTCAGAATAATATTGTTAGATAGGAATCTATCAAATTGATGACCGTGGATAGCTAAACACTTCTTACCTTTGTATCGCCATATATAAGTTTTAAAAACTTCTAGACCAACTAAATTAGACATCACTTTGGACAAGCCAACATCATGGTTCCCCTCTATCCAAATTATTTCAACATCTCTTGAAAGCTCTTTGAAGTACGATAATAATTCCCAATGCTCATTTGTTAGATTTCGGAAATTCAGATGTTCAAAAATATCTCCTAATAAAATAAGTTTCTTAAAAGAATAACTTTTTAATAATTTTAACAATTCGTTGGACCTACTCACCCTGCTCCCTAAATGGATATCCGATACAATCATGGTCTGAGTGTGTTTTCTTCTCATGGAAAAACAAGATTTAATATTTAAAACTTTATACTTTATACTTTATACTTTATAATCAATGGAACCCATCACCTAATATTTTTTTACTATAGCACTTTTTTAGAATTTATGCATTTGTGCTTTGTCGATTTATTTTTATCTCAATAAAATTCTTTAATTATTTTTATTTATCGCTAACTTTTCCAAAACGAATTTCTTGGTAGAGACTTATTCTGCTTGAGTTGAGATAGACAAACAAGCAAGCTCTTTAAGCATGACATTTCCAAAAAACAAAAAGGTATGCTGTTTAAAAAGTAATTGACATAAAAATTTCTGGATTTTTCTCTAAAATCAATTATACTGAAATTTGGTAAATATTTAATTAGTTAATTTAAAATGATGTTAGGTACTTTAATTTTTGTGGTCGTTGTTCTGTTGGCATCTATTAAGCAAATCAATCAATATCAGCAAGGAGTTAAGTTTACTCTAGGAAAATTTTCAGGGATTATGCAACCTGGTTGGAGATTAGTAATCCCTGTTTTCCAAAGTTATCAAAAAATTGATATGCGAATCAGAACAGTTGATGTCCCTGGACAAGAAGCAATCACCAAAGATAATATCTCTGTTAATGTGAATGCTGTTATTTATTACAAAGTACGTGATGCAGAAAAAGCTATTATTAAAGTAGAAAATTTTTTCTTCGCTGTTTCTCAATTGGCTCAAACTACTATGCGAAACATTATCGGTGAAGTTAATTTGGACGAATTACTTTCTGGAAGAGAGGCAATCGCCAACAAAATAAAAGATATTGTAGATAAAGCAACCGATGCTTGGGGGATTGAAGTTCATTCAGTAGAATTAAAAGATGTAACCTTGCCAGAAGAAATGAAACGAGTTATCGGCAAACAAGCAGAGGCAGAAAGAGAGAAAAGGGCTGTTATTATTAAAGCAGAAGGAGAAGCAATTGCTGCTGAAAATTTAACCAAAGCAGCTAGAACTTTAACCCAATCTCGAGGAGCACTACACTTAAGAACTCTTAACGCTCTTAATGACTTAAGCTCCGATAAATCAAATACTGTAATTTTTGCTATTCCTTTAGAAATATTAAAAGCCCTGGATAGAATAAACCCAAAAGTGAATGTTGATAGAGATCAAAGAAGTAAAGATAGTCTTTAATGGATAATAAGCCAGGATAGCTCAGTTGGTAGAGCAACGCACTCGTAACGCGTAGGTCATGGGTTCGATTCCCATTTCTGGCTCCAAGCGAATGCTATGGCGATCCTGCCTCCCCTACCAGCTTGGGTTCGCCACGTCATCCGACGTGGCGCCATAGCGGATGCTATGGCGATTCCCATTTCTGGCTCCAAGCGAATGCTATGGCGATCCTGCCTCCCCTACCAGCTTGGGTTCGCCACGTCATCCGACGTGGCGCCATAGCGGATGCTATGGCGATTCCCATTTCTGGCTCCAAG
>JAYEHH010000016.1:0-14816 GCA_034716235.1 Patescibacteria group bacterium
GCTAGTTAGCTTTTTCCCCTGTCATCCCCGTCCCGTCATTCGACAGGATAAACTCCAGCTCGCCTCGCTGTAGCTTTGACGAAGCGGGCGGGAATCTCGCTCGAAGAGCGACCAGCCAGCCTCGCCGTATCACAAAATTGTAATGGGTACATTGGTTAGCGAGCTTAGGCGGGCTGGAGTATCACCCAACGAATGCAGGGGGGTGGCAAGTGAACACGGTGATGACAAACAAAAAGATGCTGTCAGCCAAAGACTCGGCGAGGCTAGCTGATCATCCTTTAATCGTTAAGTAATTAGTTAGTGGTTAGCGAAGCAGGGTGCATAGCTCAGTTAGGTACCTGCCTCACCTACCTCACGGTAGGCAGGCAGCAGGCAGGGAGCAGTTGGCTCTTAACCAACACCATTAAAATGACACACCAGCATTAAGTAATTAGTTAGTGGTTAGCGAAGCAGGGTGCATAGCTCAGTTAGGTAGAGCAGTTGGCTCTTAACCAATTGGTCGTGGGTTCAATTCCCTCTGCACCCACCAAAATAGTCAAAAGTTCTTCAAGCTACAAAGTCAAAAGTTTTTAAAGTTTAACTTTATTCATCAATTTTAATAATCTCATGAAACCTCGTCTTTTTACTGGCATCCAACCCACCGGTCAACTCCACATCGGCAATTATTTAGGAGTAATCAAAAACTCAATTCAACTTCAAGAAAAATACGATAGCTTATTTTGTGTGGTTGATTTACACGCTTTAACAGTAAAACAAGATGCAAAAACATTTAAAAACAGCATCTTAGAAGTCGCTCGCCATTATTTAGCTTCAGGCATTGATCCTGAAAAAGCTATTCTTTTTATTCAATCATCGGTTAGTGAACATACAGAACTTTGCTGGATACTTAATACTCTAGTAAAAATAAGCGAGTTAGAGCGAATGACTCAATTTAAGGAGAAAGCTTTAAAAAATCATGCTAATTTAAATATGGGGCTTTTTGATTATCCAATACTGATGGCAGCCGATATTCTGCTTTATAATACAGCGGTAGTGCCAGTAGGAGACGACCAGAAGCAACACTTGGAAATGACTAGATTGTTGGCCAATCGTTTCAATAAAAAGTATGCTGAAATTTTTATTGCTCCCAAGCCATTAATAAAAAAACATCTTGAAGGAGGTCGCATTATGGGGCTGGACGATCCTACTAAAAAAATGAGCAAAACTGCCGAGTCAGAATATAATTATATTGCTCTAACCGACAGCCCAGAAAAAGGAATTCAAAAAATAATGAAAGCAACAACTGACTCTGGCTCAACAATAGCAATTAATAAGGCTAATCCAGGAATAACAAACTTACTCACTATTTATTCCCTACTGACTAATTTAAAAATAGAAGACCTAGAAAAAAAATATCTAGGAAAACAATATTCTGAGTTTAAAAAAGATTTGGCAGAATTAGTAGGAAAATTTTTGCAAGATCATCAGGAGAAGCTTAAAGAATATAGCGATAGCCAGCTAACCCAAATCTTAGCTACTGGTTCTCAAAAAGCCCAAGAAATTGCTTCTCAAAAAATGAAAGAGATTAAATTAGCCGTTGGCTTAAACTAAAAAAGTTTTTAATTTAAAGCTTCTGTATTTACTCCAAAATCCCAATCAACCTCTTCGTAGCTATGTAGCAATTGATTGAGGTATTTTTTTAATTCAATATATTTCTCTTGAGTTTTACCTTCAAATTTAATAGTTAAATAAGGACCATTTTGGGAATATCTAATCACAAACATTGAGTCACTCATTTCAAGACGAACTCCATCGCCAGCTCTTTCGTCATCTATCACCTCAGCTTTGGGAAAATCCTGGCGTAGTTTTTCAGCCATTTTTTCAACTAACTTTATTTTCAAATCATCCGGACAACCCACTTTAATTTCGGGACTAGAAATATATTTAGGTAAAACGGCAATAGCTTCAGAAAGCGATTGCTTGGTCCGTGATAAATAATTTAATAATCTTAAGGTAGCATAACAACCATCGTCGTGATTATAAAAATCGCTAGAAAAAAAGAAGTGCCCCGATAACTCGCCGATAAAAGCAGCTTTCACCTCTTGATTTTTCTTTTTTAGAAAACCATGTCCTGTCCGCCACATAAAAGGCTCTCCACCGTATTTTTTGATTGTTTCTTCAACAACCTTAGAGCAAAGAGTATTGTACATAATTTTAGCGCCCGGGTGTTGACTAAGAACGTCAATGGAAAATAAAGCCAAGAGAACATCATTCCAAATAATATTTCCTTTTTCATCTACGATCCCCACCCTATCTCCATCAGCATCATATGAAAATCCAACGTCTGCTTTTTCCTCTAGCACCTTTTTAGATAATCTATTAGCTACCGTTTCTTCTGTTGGGTCTGGTACTCCCAAAGGGAACGAACTGTCTAACTCGCAATTGCTTTCAACTACCTCACAACCTACTTTTCTTAGTAAATCTGGGACAACCACCCCCGGAGTTGCACAGCTAGCATCTACTACAACTTTAAATTTTTTCTTAATATCGAATCGTTTAATCAAGTCATCAAAATAAATCTGGTTCACATCTTGCTCTTTAATCTCTCCTTGAGTTTCAGCCTGGAGATAGTCTTCTTTTTCCATAAGTTCTTTGATTTCCTCTAGCTGTTCAAGCACCATAGCCTCAGAGAAACCATTGGCAAATTTGAATCCGTTATATTCACCAGGATTATGAGATGCCGTTACCATGGCAGCTCCCTCCGTCTTGAAATAGTATTGAGCCCAATAAACAGTACCCACCATAACGAGCCCAATATCAATTACACTTATCCCAGTTGAGATAATGCCTTTAGCTAGAGCATTTTTATACTCTTCGCTTGTGCTACGCGAGTCTCTCCCAATTACTATTTGAGTGACTCCTTTTTTAGCCATGTAGGTACCATAAGCTTTGCCGAAATGTTCTACAATTTCAGCATTAAGGTCTTTGCCGGCAATGCCTCGAAAGTCATAGCCCCGCAAGATATGAGGATTAATTTTCATGTTTGGTTTTTAAATAAAAAATTTTCTTTTCCTTGGTGGGCAGTATAGGACTTGGACCTATGACCTTCTGCATGTCGAGCAGACGCTCTGACCAACTGAGCTAACTGCCCCAGCTCGCCCTGCATATGCGGGACGGATGCTGGACTACTTGAAAAATTTGGATCCTCTTAATGAGCAGACGCTCCCCGCCTGCCGTCAGGCAGGTAACCAACTGAGCTAACTGCCCTTGATACTCCAGAACATTTCTGAGAGTCCCAAGACCGCCTAGAACATTCCCCCACCGTCAGCCATCATATCTTTAGCCATTTTTCTTTGAACGGTTTTAGTGGCTGCATTGACAGCCTTTCTAATGTTCTTTTCTAATTTTTTATCATCTTTGTCGGCAATAGAAACTTTTGAGACTTTCATTGCTCCATTCATTTTAACTTTTACCCCATTTACTTCTTCCTCAACTTCTACGTCCTCCATCTGCTTTTTTAATTTCCTAAGTTGTTTTAGTTTATCAAGCATTTTAGCTTAAATTAAAAATTATCTTAGTTTTTTACAATTCTACTTGAGCATTGTCACCAATAATCAATCGGTGACCACTGGGTTTACTGGCAGTCTCTGAAGTAACCAAACAATTTCTGCCAACCAAACTGTCCGTAATTCTTTTTGAGCATTCAATTATTTGAGACCCTTCACAAATAATTGAATGTTGAATTTCAACTCCCTTAATTTTACAATTATCAGCAATGGCCGTATAGGGCTCTATTGAAGAATTACTAATCTTACAATTTTCTCCAATAACTACGGGACCCCTAATTAATACCTTCTTCCCAATTTTAGTACCTTTTCCAATAATAACTTTCCCTTCTATTCTTGTTTCTTTATTAACGGTTCCTTTAATTTCACTCTTGGTGATACCTGACAGAATTAAGCTGTTCCCTTCCAATAAATCTTCCGGTTTACCAGTGTCTTTCCACCAACCAGTAATTTTTTCATAGCCAACCTTAGCGCCTTTTTTTATTAAATAAGTATGCGCATCAGAAATTTCTAACTCTCCCCTAGCGCTTGCTTTAATCTTGCCAACCGCTTCCATAATTTTATTAGAGTAAATATAAATACCGGTTACGGCATAATCGCTTTTTGGATTTTTAGGCTTCTCTTCCACCTTAACAATCTTGTCCCCTTTAATAACTGGTACTCCAAATCTTTCTGGGTCAGAAACTTTAGATAAAGCTAATAAACAATCCAACTTTTCTTTTTTAAACTTTTCCACTAATCCTTTAATGGACCCTAAAATAATATTATCTCCTAAATAAAACAGTAGATCACTTTTTCCTACCCACTGCTTGGCATTTTTTACCACGTGAGCTAACCCTAAGGCTCCCCCTTCTTGTTCAAGATAACTAATCTTTAACCCCCATTTTTTGCCACTTCCTATAACCTTTTTGAGCTCCTTGTCTCCTTTATTGATATTAATTCCAACCTCCTTAATGCCGGTCTCTTTTATTTTTTCCAGAGCATAAAAAATTATCGGTTTATTAGCAATTGGGAAGAGATGCTTATTGAGCGTATAAGTAATGGGCCTCAAACGAGTACCATGACCACCAGCAGTAATTATAGCTTTCATAAATAAAGCTTAAAATTAAAAATAATTCATCTATTTGCTATTACAATTGAACAATCCAAGTTCTAAATTTTACAATTATTTATTCTTTAAGGCAAGATATTCTTCAACAGCTTTTTCCCAGCTTCTTAATTTTGGGAACTTGGTATTCAGTAATATTGAATAAGCCGGTCTTTGAGCTGGACGAGGGAATTTAGTAGCCGGCACCGCTTTTGTCTCTACAGTCTTACCAGCAATTTCAAACAGTTTGGTAGCACATTCAAACCAAGTGCAAGGCGCTTCATTTACAATATGGTAAATTCCAAACGGTAATGGCTTAGCATCCTTTTTAGCTGTCGCTTCTAATCCTAATATTTTTTTAGTAGCTTTAGCTAAATCAGGAGTATAAGTGAAACAGCTCACCTCTTCATTAACCACCTCAATCACATCTTTTTCTTTGGCCAAATCAAGCATAATATCAATAAAACTTTTTTTAGTAACTTCACTTTTTCCCGGTGGACCAAAAAGTTTAGAGGTTCTAATAATAAAATACTGGTCGGTTTTATTTTGAATCTCCTGTTCTCCTAAATACTTACTCTTCCCATAATTTTGCACTGGATTGCCAAGATCGTTTTCTTGATAGCCCTCCTTTTTCTCTCCATCAAAAACATAATCTGTGGAATAATGAACCAGAACAGCTTCAATTTTCTGGCAAGTTTTTGCTAAATAACCGGGGCCATAACCATTAATTTCCTGAGCTAACTTAAATTCTTTTTGATCTTCTTCACATTTATCAACCGCATTATAGGCCGAAGCGTTAATTATTATTTGGGGTTTAAGTTTAGTTATTTTTAAATCTAAAGAATTTTCGTCCGTGATATCTACATCTTCTTTGTCCCAACCAATAGGGCTGAAGTCTTCAAAGACTTTCATTAATTGTTGCCCAAGATTACCTTTATGTCCAATGATTAAAATTTTCATAGGCTAAAACTAGGAATTACGTAATAAATTACTTACCAAAATAAGTGCCTGTTTTCTATTTTCCATATTGCCGTTTGTAATAATCTAGATATTTTCCATCTTTAAGTTTTTGCCACCAGTCTTTATTATTTTTATACCATTCAACAGTTTCTTTTAGGCCTTCCTCCAGTTTATATTCTGGCTTCCAGCCTAATTTTTGTCTTAATCGATCGCTGTTTATAGCATAGCGCCAATCGTGACCCGGACGATCTTTCACATATTCTAATTTTTCCTTACCCAACCCTAAAATATCAAATAACATTTCCGCAATTTCGAGATTCTCTCGTTGGTCGCCACTCCCAATATTATAAACTTCACCTGCTTCTCCTTTATGCAAAATAACATCTATTGCTCGACAATGATCCTTGGTAAAAATCCATTCGCGAACATTTTTGCCATCACCATACATGGGAACCTTTTTACCTTCTAAAAGATTGGTAACAAAAAGAGGAATTAATTTCTCTGGATATTGATACGCACCATAAAAATTACAGCTATGAGTAACAATAACTGGAGTTTGATACGTTTTGAAATAGGCTCGACACATTAAATCGCCACCTGCCTTAGAGGCACTGTAAGGGCTATTAGGAAGAAAAGGTGAATCTTCTGAAAATTCTCCTTCTTTTATTTCCCCAAAAACTTCATCGGTTGATATTTGAATCATTTTTTGAGCTTGACCATCTTTAACGGCTTCCAGTAACTCAAAAGTTCCTAGCACGTCGGTTTTAATAAAAGCTTCTGGGTCCATTATGGACCGATCCACATGAGTCTCCGCTGCGTAATTAACAATAACATCCGCTCCTAATCCAAGAGCTTTTTTAACATCCTCTTTGACGGCAATATCACCTTTAATAAAAGTGTAGTTAGGATTATCCTCAACATCTTTAAGATTTTCTAGATTACCAGCATAAGTAAGCTTATCCAGATTCACAATTTGATAATCTGGATATTTTTCTAGCAAGTAATGAATGAAATTAGATCCCATGAATCCGGCTCCGCCGGTGATAAGAATACGCATTGTAAATAAGTTATGAACTTTATGAACTTTACAAACTTTACAAACTTTATGAACTTTATGAACTTTCTACTTTACAACTCTTAGCCTTATATCTTAAACTTTGAATCCGTATCATTTTCATGCCTGATTTCATCTACTTCTTCCTTTTTCCCTTTTCCTGCATATAGCTGGTCTGGATAATTTAAGCACCAAGCTTCTTTATCGCTAACATTTTTATAACCGTGAACTACACCAGGGGGCACAACCACTACCATTAAATTATCCTCTCCAACTTTATGTTTCTCAAAATTACCGAAGGTTGAAGAATCTTTGCGATTATCCCAAAGATGGAGCTCAAATGTTCCCGGACCGATAAAAACAAAGATATCTGTTTGATCTTTATGTTCATGAGGGCCCCTGACCACTCCCGGTTTAGTCATAGAAACATACGACATAGCTGGTAGTACTCCCTGAGGGAGTTCATCGCTTCTAAATGCTTCTAACAACCAGCCACGATCATCTTTAAATTTCTCAAGTTTTTTAACCACAACGTCATTAATCATAGAATTTAATAAATTAATTATAAAAAATAAAACTTAATGAGATATTAACATAATAAGGAAAAGTTATAAAGTTATAGGAGTTATGAGTTGTGAGTTTTTTCATTGTTATCCTCGCAAGCTCGGTCATTCCCGCGAAAGCTCTGGAAAATATTTCCTAAAGGCTTCTTTCGCAACCGGTACAGCCGCATCGGAACTTTCTCCTCCCTCTTCAACAATTACCGCTAGCACTAATTGAGGATTATCTGCTGGGGCGAAACCGACAAACCATGAATGAGTATTTTCCGTTCCTCCAATTTGAGCAGTACCTGTTTTACCTGCCACAGCAACTTCTAATTCATTTAGAGTTTTAGCAGTTCCATCTACCACAGTTTCTCGCATAGCTTCGCGAACTATTCGTAAATATTCTTTATGAATAAAATCAGACTTTATAATTTCCGGTTTTATTTCTTCAATTATCTCCCCAGTATTCTCATCAGAAATTTCAGCCACTAGATGAGGTCTATATAAAATTCCTCCATTGGCAATTACTGTTATATAGTTGGCAATTTGTAAGGGAGTAGCCGTAATATCTCCTTGCCCAATAGAAATATGATAAGTGTTGCCAATATACCAACGCTCTCCTTTCTCTTCCTTTTTCCATGTAGCGGTAGGAATAAAACCTGAGCGTTCTGACTCCAAATCAATACCTGTTGGAGATCCTAAGCCAAACATTTTTTCATACTGTTCAATTTTGCTTACCCCCAATCCCTTGAACCCATCGAATCCTCCTCCAATAGTATAGAAAAATACATCGCAGGATTCAGCAATTGCTTTTTTAAGATTGATGTCTGGACCATGAGTTTTCCAATCTTTAAAGCTCCAATTTCCTACCTGAATAACTCCATGGCAATCAAATGAAGTATGTTCATTAATGGTTCCCTCCTCTAAGGCTGCTATACCAATCAAAGGTTTGATGGTAGATCCGGGAGGATAAACGCCTGAAATAGCCCTGTTGAGTAAAGGCTTAGCAGGATCATTAATCAGTTCTTGATAACTTGCAGAATCTATTTTATTAGCAAATAAATTATTATCATAGCCAGGGACACTTATTAAAGCTCTTACTAAACCACTATTGGGGTCCAGAGCTACGGCAGATCCTTTTTTGGCTCCTGTTTCAGCTAAAACTTTTTCCATCTCTCTATAAAGTGTTCTTTGCAATTCTCCGTCAATGCCTAGCACCAAACGATTTCCCGGCTGAGAAATTTTTTCCTCTAAACTTCTCAACATTTTTCCTGAAGAATCAACTTCAACATAAACAGAGCCAGCTTTCCCTCGAAGTTCTGGCTCCCAATATTTTTCAATGCCAGTTTTACCAATATTGTCGGTCATTAAATAATCTGAATCCTTCTTGAGATCTTCCTTCCCTATTTTTCCGGTGTAACCTAAAACATGTGAAAAAAATAATGGCCATTTATATTCTCTAATGGCTGTTTTTTCTACTACAAATCCGGGACACCTATTTTTTATAAGCTCTGCCTCAATAGCTTCTTCTCTGGTTATATTTTCCTGAAGAAGATGGGGCTGATAAGAATCATAAAAATCGGTTGGAAGCTTTTCCGGCCTGGGGACATTAAGCAGTGAAAAACAGTTATCTAGTACTTCTCCCCTTAAGACATCATCTTCAGGAAGTAAAGTTGGAATAAGCACTAGGTCAAAACTGGCAACATTAATAACTAGTTGTTCCCCTCTTCGGTCAACAATAATACCTCGAGGAGCTTTGACAGAAATTTTATTAATTCTATTTTGCTCAGCTTTTTTAGCATAATAAGAGCCTTTGGCAATTTGGAGATAGGCTGTCCGAAGAGCAATAACAAAAATTACTAAAAAAATAATCACACAGAATTTTTTTAGATTGTTCAACCCTACCGGTTCTTCCATTTTCCTTTTTTCATGTTCTCCTCCATGGGCAATAGCATCTGAGATTTCAATTTCTCCAGATGACATCATTTTTTTACGAAAATTGAGCATAGCCACAATGATAATCAGCTAAAAAACGGCTAATAAAAATACAATCACCATAGCAACAGAAATCAACACTTTAGTAATAGCCCCAGTTAGAAAACCTAACAAGCTACCCAGCCCCACCTTAAAAGCTTTACCTCCACCACTTTTAGTAAAAACTAACTCTGCGATAAAAGCTCCGGCAAAAGTACCCACTATAAGTCCGATTAGATTGAAAGTTAATAAACCTATTAAGCCTCCTAAAATTGTTCCTCCAACTGCTACGGCAGAAGCTTTGGCTTTTTTAGCTCCCAAAGCGCTTGCTATAAAATCTAAAACTATTGACACCAAAGTCATTAGCAACAACAAGCCTAAAATTACAACATTCACCTTGTCAAATTTATCATAAATTCCGTAGATTAATGCTCCAAGAAAAACCAAGGGTGGCCCAGGTAAAAGTGGCAAAATTGATCCTACTACTCCAGCCAGTATCAAGATGATAACGATAACATAAACAAGAACAGTGACCATGAAAAAATAATAAATTAATTTTTAAGTATTTAATTTTCCAACTTCCATTTCATACCTTTCACTTTCAAATAATTTTTTAATTGATCAAAAGAATCTCCATAAAAATCATAAGCTCCTGCAATTTTTATATTGGATGATTTATTGCCGTCTTTGCCTTCTAGTTTAAGAATTATTTTCCCCTTTCCCTCGCCAAGCCGAGCAAGTAATTTCTTAATTTCTGAAGAATTGCCATTTTCCTGATTATAATCTATCAAAAGTGTCCCCTCCCTTTCCTTGGTTGAATCTTTTGCCCCCGAATTGTTCTTTTTTAAGAAAGTTGAGGATGTCGCAGATGAAGCTTGTTTCTTCTTATTGTTTTTTTCCTTTTTAGCCTTTTGCTCCGTATTTTTAGTAATTTCACCCGCATCATCGCAAAGAATCTTTAAGCTTCCATCCTTGTCATTTACCTTACCATCCACCCAAATTACTTTATCTTCCTGCCAAAGATCAGTAAGCTTGGCATAAATATTTGGGAAAACTACTAATTCTAATCTACCCGTTAAATCTTCTATTTCAATAAAGGCCATTTCTTGATTATTCTTTGTATAAATTTTTTTAGTTGTAATAATAATCCCTCCAATTTTTACCGCCTTTTCACCTTTTTGGAAATTATTAAATCCCTGACTTGGCGTATCTGCCTCTGGATCATTATCATCTGCATATTCCTGTTGTAATTGAGCAATGGGAGTTACACTGGTACTTAAATAATCTTCATACGCTTTTAGAGGATTATCAGTTATGTAAACTCCTAATAATTCTTTTTCCCAGCCCAAGCGTTCCTTTTTATCAATTTTCGTTGTTTCGGTAAGATTCAAAGAGAAAGTATCCATATTTTCATCAGCCTTAGAGCTTTCACCAAAAAGACTTTTCTGCCCTCGTTTCTTAATTTCTCTAAATTCTCTAGCATACTTTAGAATTTCACCTACATTTGCTAAAACTGCTCCTCTCTCAGCAATCTCATCTAACGCTCCTGACTTAGCTAGACTCTCCAACGATTTTTTATTCAAATCTTTACTCTCAACTCTTTGAACAAAATCAGCGATATTCTTATATTTGCCATTCTTTTTTCTCTCATCAACTATGGCTCGAGTGACATTCTTGCCCACATTTTTAACAGCATTCAACCCGTATCGAATAAAAGAGTTTCCCTTTTTCCCCTTATCTATGGCGGCAAAACGACCATGGCTCTCATTAACATTAGGGACTAAGACCGGTATGCCAATTTTTCGAGACTCTTCAATTTCAATAGCAATCCTCTCAATATTATTTTCATCACTAGAAAGTAAGGCTGCCATAAATTCCATCGGATAATGAGCCTTAAAATAGGCGGTCTGGTAACCAATCATGGCGTAACAAGCACTGTGCGCCCAATTAAATCCGTAGCCGGCGAAAGGTTTAATGAAATCCCATATCTTTTCAGCTGTCCCTCCTTTTATTTTATTATCAATACACCCTAAAATAAATTTATCTCGTTGTTCGTCCATTAACTTTTTAATCTTTTTCCCCATGGCTTTTCTTAAATAATCCGCCTCTCCTGCCGTAAAACCAGCCAACTGTTTAGCAATTTCAATTACTTGCTCCTGTACCACTACAATTCCATAAGTTTTCCCTAAAATCGGTTCTAATTTAGGATGAAGGTAGGTTATTTTTCGTTTGCCAAGCTTGCCTGCAATATAATCAGGGATCCAGTCCATAGGACCTGGGCGATAAAGAGCTACCATGTCAATCAAGTCTTGAAAACGAGTAGGCACTAATTCTTTTAAATATCTCTTAAAGCCGGCTGATTCAAACTGGAATACTCCGGTTGTCTCTCCCTGACTAAAAAGCTTAAAGGTCTTTGAATCATTCACGGGGATCTTGTCTAAATTTATTTCTTTTCCATATTTGGCCCTAATTATATCCACAATATTTTGAAGAACCGTAAGGTTTTTAAGCCCCAGAAAATCCATTTTTAAAAGTCCCAAGGCTTCAATTGATTTACCTTCATATTGAGTCACTATTGATTCTTCCTTGTCCTTGCCAGCGCTAACATTCCTTTGTAAGGGAACGTAATGTACCAACGGATCTTTGGAAATTACCACTCCACAAGCGTGAGTTGAAGCATGACGAGCCACTCCTTCAAGTTTTTTAGCCATTTCAATTACTGTTTTGACGGCTTGATCGTCATCATACATTCTTTGCAATTCCTTAGATTTCTCTAAAGCGTCGTGCAAATTAGTAAACATGGGAACCTCTTTGGCAATTTTATCGCAGAAATCATAGGGATAATCCAGGGCTCTACCTGCATCTCTTACTGCCGCCCTAGCAGCCATAGTGCCGAAAGTAATAATTTGAGCTACTCGGTCTCGACCATACTTTTTAGCTACATACTCAATTACTTCGTCCCGTCTATTGTCAGCAAAATCAATGTCAATGTCAGGCATACTAATTCGGTCTGGATTAAGAAACCTCTCAAATAAAAGTTCATATTTTATGGGGTCAATATTGGTAATTTTTAAGAGATAAGAAACGATGCTCCCTGCAGCTGATCCTCTACCTGGTCCTACAATAATTTTATTGTCTTTTGCCCAGTTAACAAAATCTGCCACTATTAAAAAATAAGAGGAATACCCCATCTTTTTAATAATTTCTAATTCATAATTAAGCCTCTCCATTATTTTAGCACTCGGTTTTTTCCCATAACGATAATCCATCCCTTTCAAGCATTGAGTTTCTAAGTAATCATCTGGATTTTGAGAGCCGGGAATTTTAAAATAGGGTAGAATTGTTCCCCCCATTTGAGGAGAAAAGTTACATTTCTTTCCAATTTCAAGAGTACTAGCCAGCGCTTGAGGTAAATCAGCAAAATGCTTTTCCATCTCTTCGGAAGATTTTAAATAGAGATCAAACTTTGTCATTTTCATTCTATCGTCGTCTCCTACTTTTTTATTCTGTTGAATGCAAACCAAAACATCCTGGGCGTCTTTATCTTCCAGCTTTACATAATGAGCATCACAAGTGGCCACCAGCTTAGCTCCCGTTTCTTTAGAGAGTTTAACCAAAGCTTTGTTAATCTTTTTTTGGTCCTCCGATCTTTTGTGATATTCCAGCTCCAGATAAAAATCATCTTTACCAAAAATTTCTTGATATTCTTTGATGGCTTTACGAGCCTTATCTGGGGTATTGGCTAAAATAGCTTGAGGGATTTCTCCGGCCGCACAAGCACTAGTAGCCACAAGACCCTCGCTATATTTTTTCAACAATGCTTTATCAACTCTTGGCTTATAATAAAATCCTTTTAAATGAGCCAAAGTTACCAGCTGGATTAAATTACGATATCCTTTCTCATTTTTTGCCAAGAGTAGTAGATGATATCTTTTATCATCTATCCGAGGTTGCTTGTTTTTCATACCATTGGCCGCTAAATACATTTCACAACCAATAATTGGCTTTATTCCATATTCCTTAGCTTTCCTAAAAAATTCTATTGCTCCGTACATTACTCCGTGGTCTGTTAGAGCTAGAGTGTCCATCCCTAATTCTTTAGCTCGAGCTAAAAGATCATCAATTTTCCCCAATCCATCTAACAACGAATAGTGGGAATGAACATGCAAATGAATAAATTTTGATTTTCGTTTGGTAGTCATATATTTTTTGTGCTATAATTTTTGAAGATGTTAGTGGAGATAAAGGGATTCGAACCCTTGACCTCTTCCATGCCATGGAAGCGCTCTGCCAACTGAGCTATATCCCCTAATACAAATACCAAACAGTTATTTAATATTTTGCCGAGGAAGTCATTAAATAACCAGTGCAATAAAAGAATACAGAATTAAAAATGAAGAAGCAAGACTTAATATTTAATTATTTTTAGTTTTTACTCATGAAAAAAATTCCTATTTTAACTGCTCTCACCACTATTTTCTTATTGGGCAGTGCCAAGATTGCTTCAGCTACATATATAGAATCCCTGGTTCCTTGTGGTCCTACCAAAAATATGTGCACTCTGTGTGATTTTGTGTTAATGGCCAATAATATTTTTGAGTTTATTCTAAAAATTTCTTTAGCAACCGCTATTCTGTTTGTTGCCATTGCCGGTATTCTTTATATTGTTTCTGCTGGCTCAGAACAATTAATGACAACCGCTAAATCAGCTATGACCTATGCTCTAATGGGTTTTGGTTTTTGTTTAGGTGCTTGGTTATTGGTCCAAGTTATTGCCTCTTCGTTGGGTTATAGTAATTGGCATACAATAGATATACATTGCGATCACTTCCTCTCAAAGTCCGCCTTAATTGCCGCTGAGGAGAATTGTAAAAACAAGGGTGGAACATTGAATCCTAAAACAGGATTCTGCGAATGCACGGATCCCGATACGGTGAAATATGAGGGAAGATGCGTAGATAAAAACTTAGTTTCTGATATAAAAGACTGTGATAATGGAACAAATCAAGAATGGAATTATGATACGAATGAATGTAATTGTAAAGATGGTTATAATGAAAATGATGATAAAAACTGTGTTAGTGCATATTGCTGGCAATGTGATTCTGTTAGAACTTTCGCTCCCTTAGGCTCTAATCGTTGGTATTGCACTCCCCCATGTAAAAAAGCTAGTGGATTAGTTAGAGGAAGTGGAGGTAGTAGAATAATAGAAAATGGTTGCATTCCGGGTGATGCTTGTGGAACAATAAGTGATATAGGAGCGTTGGGGAGACCTTGTGGAACTAGCGATGGAAGTACCTGCCAAGCAACAAATTGTTTATACGGAAAAGACAATGGAGCTGGAGGAAAACTTTGTAATAATGGTAATCATTGTTGTAAGGTGCAACCTCAAATAGATCCTACTGAATGTAATCGTTGCAGTGGCTATGATATTTTTATAGATATTACCCTTGGCACTAATTGCACAACACGAGCTGATGGAACAAACAGATTAGAATGTGTGGACTCTGGAGGCCAATGTGCCCCTAATTCCAATGTTTGCCCTTAAAAACTCTTAAGGTTTCTACTTAGAAACTACTATAAAGACGCAAAATTTTGCGTCTTTATAGTATCTAATTTCTCTAGTACCAGGAGTGGGGGTTGAACCCACG